>JBKPJK010000223.1:0-10571 GCA_046730635.1 Pseudomonadota bacterium
CTTTGGTACCGTTCCTGCCAAGCGACCCGAACAAGTCGAACATGGCGCTGAACGTAGCGATCATGCTCCTCTTCAGCTTCGGCATGGCGATCCTCCCGCTCGGGCTGCTCGTAGCCCTCCTTCGATTTCGGCTGTGGGAAGCGGATACGGTCATTACGCGCTCGGCAGCCTATGCGGTGGTCACCCTGGTGGTCGGCGTCGTCTGGGCCGCGAGTTCCGATCTCGTGAAGCTGATCATCGAGCACGTCATCGGGCAGGAAAGCCAGGCGGGCGCGACGACGGCGGGCGCGGTCATCGCTGCCGGCATCTTTTCTCCTACCCAGTCCCTCGTGCTCGGCTGGACCCGCAAGCGCTTCGGCGGCCCCCTGGATCGCATGCGCGGGGCATCGGCCAAGATGAAGAAATGGGCCTTGACCGAAACCCCTGCAGAAGTCGCGACGCGAGCCCTGTCGATCATCGACGACGTGATGCACCCTTCAGCATCGGCGATCGTCCTCGATACAGCGCTCAGTCGTGAGCTTGTCGCTGCCCGCAATGTCACATCGGCGGACGATCCGGAGCTGATCGAGAAGCTGACCCTCGCGGATGAGGAAAGCTCGGTCGGGACGCTGCTCCTCGGACGGCGTTCCGACGGCAACCGCTACAACCGGCAGCAGCTCGAAGCGATTGAGGAACTCATTCCCGCCCTCGCCGAGGCCCTGCGCATTGCGCGCAGCCACCACTCGAGAGAGAGCGTCATGCAACAGCGGCTCGATGAGATGGCGGCACGACTCGCGCAGCTCGAGGGCGGTGGAGCGCCGAAGCCGGCATAGACTGTCCTACAGGCTTGTATTGCCGCCACGACGATCCAATGAACGTCCAAGTCCATGGAAAGGCGTCGACGAACCAGGCCCGGCGGGGTGCACGTCAGTGCGAAGATCAGTGAAGATCGGGCTGTGGCGCACCGCGGCTCGGCAGGCTAGGAAGGGTCATGCGCATCGCCCTCGCCGCCGACCATGCCGGATACCTCCTCAAGGACGAGCTCGTCCGGTGGCTGCGCGAGCAGGGCCATGAGGTGACTGACCTTGGGACAAACGGTCCCGAGAGCGTCGACTATCCGCAATATGGACGGAAGCTGGCGCATGCCGTGGCTTCGGGCCAAGCCGAACGCGGAGTCGCGGTCTGCGGATCGGGCATCGGCATCTCGATGGCCGTCAATCGGGAACCGAAGTGCCGTTGCGCGAGAGTGGACGACCCGCTGTCGGCGCAGCTCTCGCGCGAGCATAACGATGCCAATGTTTTGGCGCTCGGCGCACGCCTGATCGGCTCGGACATGGCCAAGGCGTGCGTCGCCGCCTTTCTCGATACGGACTTCGCCGGCGGCCGCCATCAGCGGCGCGTCGATCAACTTTCACAGGAATTGCAGGACAGCGACTGATGGCAACCGCCGCCGACCTTGAGCAAAAGCAGAGCTATCGCGTGCCGCATGGCTTCTTCACCAGCGGCCTTTCGGAAAACGACGCCGCCGTCGAAGATGCAATCCGCGCGGAGCTTCGCCGCGAGCAGACTCAGATCGAGCTGATTGCTTCCGAGAACATCGTCAGCAAGGCCGTGCTCGAGGCTCAAGGCTCTGTCCTCACGAACAAATATGCCGAAGGCTATCCGGGCCGGCGCTACTATCAGGGCTGCGCTCCGTCGGACGCAGTCGAGACGCTCGCCATCGAGCGCGCGAAGAAGCTGTTCGGCTGTCAGTTCGCGAACGTCCAGCCTCATTCGGGTGCCCAGGCCAACGGGGCCGTGATGCTCGCGCTGCTCAAGCCCGGCGATACCATCATGGGCCTGAGCCTCGCGGCCGGCGGCCACCTCACGCACGGCGCTCCTCCGGCCCAGTCGGGCAAATGGTTCAACGCGGTGCAATACGGCGTTCGGCAGGACGACCATCTCGTCGACTTCGACGAGGTCGAGCGGCTCGCGAAGGAACATCGGCCTAAGCTGATCATCGCCGGCGGCTCGGCCTATCCCCGTCACTTCGATTTCAAGCGTTTCCGCGAAATCTGCGACGAGGTCGGTGCGTTGTTCCTGGTCGACATGGCGCACTTTGCCGGCCTGGTCGCGGCCGGAGAGCACCCCACGCCGTTCGGCCATGCGCATGTGGTGACGACCACCACCCATAAGACCTTGCGCGGCCCGCGCGGCGGCATGGTGCTGACCGACGACGAGGCCATCGCCAAGAAGATCAACTCGGCGGTCTTCCCGGGTCTTCAGGGCGGGCCGCTGATGCACGTGATCGCGGCGAAGGCGGTCGCCTTCGGCGAAGCGCTCCAGCCCGAATTCAAGAACTATGCGAAAGCCGTGATCGCGAATGCCAAGACCCTCGCCAATCGGTTGAAGGAGCGCGGCTCGGACCTCGTCGCAGGCGGGACCGACACCCATGTCGCGCTAGTCGACCTTCGCCCGCTCGGCCTTACCGGCAAGGATGCGGACGAGAGTCTCGAGCATGCCGGCATCACCTGCAACAAGAACGGCGTCCCCTTCGACCCGCTTCCGCCGGTCAAGACCAGCGGCATCCGGGTTGGCTCGCCTGCGGGGACCACGCGCGGCTTCGGCGAAGCTGAGTTCCGGGACATCGCGGACATGGTTGCGGACGTCCTCGATGGGCTCGCCAAGAACGGCCCCGAGAACAATGGCGCCGTCGAGCAAGAGGTGAACCAGCGCGTGCGCGAGCTCTGTGCGCGCTTCCCCATCTACCAAGGGTAAGAATGCGCTGCCCTTTCTGCGCCCATGAAGACAGCCAGGTAAAGGACAGCCGACCGAGCGAGGATGGCGCCGCCATCCGCCGCCGGCGCCAGTGCGAAGCCTGCGGTGCGCGGTTCACCACGTTCGAACGCGTGCAGTTGCGCGACCTCACCGTCGTCAAGAAGGACGGCAAGCGA
Source organism: Pseudomonadota bacterium (assembly GCA_046730635.1). GTDB lineage: Bacteria > Pseudomonadota > Alphaproteobacteria > Sphingomonadales > Sphingomonadaceae > Sphingomicrobium. The sequence continues at coordinate 2,913 of JBKPJK010000223.1, forward strand.
GAGCCCTTCGACCGGTCGAAGCTCGAGCGCGCGATCGGCCATGCCACCCGCAAGCGCGATATCGACGCGACGAAGATCGATCGGCTGATCAGTGGAGTTCAGCGGCAAATGGAGACGACGGGCGACGAGGTCTCTTCCGTGCGCATCGGCGAGGCCGTCATGGCGGGGCTGAAGTCGCTTGATCATGTCGCCTACATCCGGTTCGCCAGCATCTATAAGGATTTCAGCGATCCCGGGGACTTTGCCGAAATCGCCGAGCGGGTCGAGAAAGAGGCGACGCCTCCGGGGCACGACAAGTTGCTGTGAGCTCCGCCAACAAACCCGTCATCGTCCTCGTCCGTCCGCAGCTTGGTCAAAATATCGGCAAGGCTGCTCGCGCAATGCTCAATTTCGGGCTGACCGAAATGCGGCTGGTTGCGCCCCGCGACGGCTGGCCCAATCCCGACGCCGGCCCGGCGGCAAGCGGAGCCGACGTCGTGCTCGAAGAAGCGAAGGTGTTCCAAACGGTCGGCGAAGCGGTGGGCGACTGCTCGATGATCTTCGCTTCTACCGTTCGCAGGCGCGACCTCGTCATGCCGGTCGTTGGGCCGCATGAGATGGCCGATCAAATCGCGTCCTCGCCTGCCCGCTCCGCCATCTTGTTCGGTCCAGAGCGCTCTGGCCTCGAAACCGAGGACGTTGCGTTGGCCAACGCCATCGTGACCGTTCCGATCAATCCGGAATTCGGGTCATTGAACCTTGCCCAGGCGGTCATCCTCCTCGCCTACGAATGGTCGAGGCAGAGTGAGCTGGCACAGCCGACGGCCAAGGATCTTGAGCCGGCCGCACCGCATTCGGAGCTCGACGGGCTCATCTCCCAACTCGACGAGGAGCTCGTCGCGAAAGGCTATTTTCATCCGCCCTCGCGCACTCAGGCCACGCGCAACACGATCCGCACCATCTTCACCAAGACCGGCTGGTCGTCCCGGGAAGTGAAGGCCGTTCGCGGCATCATCCGCGCGTTGGTCGGTCCCGTTCGAAAGCACGACTAATTGGCCGCTTTTTTTTCGACGAACGGCGGTTGACAGGTCCGCCGCGGGACGGCCATGTCTTTGATCTGCATCAATAATTCTTACGTAAGGACAATGCATGATTCGTGTCACGCTTCTGGCCGCGGTAGCCGCAGCCGTCGCAGTACCCGCCATCGCCGGGGCGCCGACGGGTCAAACCCAAACCACTGCCGCCAAGCCGGAGGACAAGGTCGTCTGCCGGTTCGTCAATACGACCGGAAGCCGCCTGAGTCGCGAGAAGGAGTGTCACACTCGTGCGGAGTGGAATCGCCAGTCCGAGGATACGGCTGACGACATCGATCGCCAGCGCGATCGCGCCACCGGCGAAGCGACGAACGCACCGCACTAGGTGCGAACTTGACCGCTCGGGCGCGCTCCTTTAGCAGGCGCCCCTCGCAATTGGCCCCGCACTCCGGTGAAGCGGTGGCCCTGCCCTTCCTGTTCCTTCAGGAAATCAGCAGCGCGGCTCCGGAAACTGAGCAACGCAATTGAAGGATTGAACATGACGAAGCGCACCAGCGCCAAATACAAGCTCGACCGCCGAATGGGCGAGAACGTCTTCGGACGTCCGAAGAGCCCGGTCAACCGTCGCGAATACGGCCCCGGTCAGCACGGCCAGCGCCGAAACGGCAAGCTCAGCGACTCTGCCGAACAGCTGCGCGCCAAGCAGAAGCTCAAGGGCTATTACGGCGACATCACCGAGAAGCAGTTCAAGAAGAACTATGTCGCCGCGACCCGCATGAAGGGCGACGCTTCGCAGAACCTGATCGGTCTGCTCGAACGGCGTCTCGACATGGTCGTCTTCCGCGCGCAGTTCGCGCCGACGCTCTGGGCAGCTCGCCAGCTCGTCAGCCATGGTCACATCCGCGTCAACGGCGTGAAGTGCAACATCGCTTCGCGCCGTGTGAACGTCGGCGACGTGGTTGAGCTCGGTCCGAAGGCGCAGGAGATGGCGCTGGTGATCGAGGCGCAGAGCCTCGCGGAGCGTGACGTGCCCGATTATGTCGTTCCTGACGGCAACACCAAGGTCAACTTCACGCGCGTCCCGAAGCTCGACGAAGTTCCGTATCCGGTGCGGATGGAGCCGAACCTCGTGATCGAGTTCTACTCGCGCTAAGACGTCGAACGAGAGTTTTCGAAAAAGGCGGCCGGGTCATCCCGCGCCGCCTTTTTCATATGGTCAGTGGCCGATCGTCCGATCGAGCAGGCTCGCGATGTGCAACAGCATGTTCGTCCGTTGCACGCTGTCGTCGATGTAATGGTCGAGCCCCGCGATGCGGATGTACTCGACGTCCTTGCCGGCACTCTTCAGCGCGGCCGCCATCTTGTCCGAATGCTCGACATCGACATTCAGGTCCATGTCGGCGTGGACGAGCAGGACGGGCGAAGCGATGGCGCTCGCGTGGCGCAGCGGAGAGCCCTCGACAACGTGTGGACCGCTTCCGATGAACTTCTCCACGATGTCGGAACTCGTGTAACTGTGCGACTCCTGCTTCATGAGCTGCAGGTCGGTTACGGGCGCAACCGCAACGACGGCCTTATAAAGCGAAGGCTCGGTCGTCGCGGATTGGAGCGCGGCATAGCCGCCGTAGGACCAACCGACGATTGCCAGCCGTTTGGGATCGGCGATACCCGAGGAGACGAGATAGCGCGCCGCCGACGTAATATCGCCGATGGACGTTCGCCAACTCTTGAAGCCGTTGTCCATCAGCCATTTGTCGCCGAACCCTGCGGAGCCGCGATATTCGGGCTGAATGACCGCGTAACCGCGCGCCGCCAGGAATTGGATGAGAAAGCTGTCGGCGTGCCAACCCCACGTATCGCGTGCGCTCGGTCCGCCGTGGGGAAGTACGATTGCCGGTAGATTCTTCGGCTCCTTCCCTGGCGGCAACGTCAGATAGGCTGGTATCGAAGTCCCATCCGCGGCCTTGTAGGTGACCGAACTGACCGTCCCCAGGGTTCGGTTCCCCAGTCCCGGCCGCGTATCGAGCAGTTCATTCAGCTCGTGGGTTTGCTTATCGTAAAGATAGTAGCGACCAGGATCGCTTGCACCGCCGGCGAGGATCAGCAGCTTTCGTCCATCACTGCTCGCACCACCGAACTCCACGTCGGGATTGTGGGGGAGCAGGGCGGACAGTTGATGGTGGAGACGATCGAATTCCGGGTCGAAATAAACGACCGTCTGCCGATCTTCGGCAAAAGTGTAGCCGATGACCTTAAGGCCATCGCCCACGCGAACGACGTCGTCGATGTCGACCTTCGGATTAGACGCGACCAATTCTTCTGCCTTGGTTGCATCGAGCTTGATCCGGTACAGCGCCTTGCGACCGTTCAACTTCTTGAGGGCGTATAAGGTGTTCGTGGTCCCGTCGACGGCGAGCGGCGTGAATTCGTCCGCGTCGATATAATCGGTAAGGGCGTGCCAATCCTTGCCGCCGGCCATACGGTAGAAGACACGTTCGCGGCCGGTCGGCCGATCGTCATCGGTTTCCAGATGGATCTTGATTCGCACGTTACCAAGGCCGTCGGACATGAACTCAGCCGCATCGGGCAGCGGCGCTTCAATCGCCGAGGCCCTCCCCGTGTGCGCGTCCACAATGTCTACGCCAAGCCCCTGCTTCTCAGCGGCGACACGCGTTCCAGTCTTGCCAATTTCGGGCACGTATTCACGCTCCATCAGGACCGTGCCGGGCTTGCCCGCGTGCCAGTCCAGCACGCTACCGTCGAACTGACGAAGACCCCGATCGTAGAAGGACGATTGCTGGCCAAGCTGTTTCAAGTCATGCCCATCAAGGTCGATGGACACGAGCCGACTGAAGCCGACGAGAACTCCGCTTCCTTCGTGCGCATTACCCGTGAAGCGGCAGACGAGCCGATCATTGCCGGCGAAATTGCACCAGCGCAGAACTTCAGGCGCTCCGTTCGAAACCAGGATCGGCTTGTCGGTGCCCGTCGCAACATCGACGATCATCACCGACGACCAGCGATCCTTGACGGGTGCGACGTAGACGAGCTTGGTTCCGTCTGGCGACAGGGCCATTCCTCTGACTCCGTCGCGCGCGCCGAACGCCGCAGCGTCGTCCGCAAGACTATGAATCGGTTGCTGCGCCTCAGCTTCAGCATTCATGAACAAGGCGGCCAGGATGGCCGCGCTACACAATAGAACCCGCACCGTTGAATCCCCCTCCAAATCGGCACGCCGCAAATTCGCACAACTTCAAGCAATTACAAGCGTCTGACTTGGCGTGTTCATCTGGCGCTGTTAGCGGCGCGTCATGGCCCACAATCCGCCAGCTTCGCCGCTTCCCGAATGGGCGCCCCATGAGGCGGTTTGGATAGGATTCCCGAGCGATCCGGAGCTGTGGCTCGGCGACCTCAAGGAAGCGGAACGGGAGGTTGCGGCTTTCGCTGCGGCGATTCACGCCTCGGGCAGGGGCGAAACGGTCAGGCTCGTCGCCGCTCACGAGGGTGCCGCCGAGGCTGCCCGAAAGCTTGCGCCATTCGCCGAGGTGATCGTGGAGCCTTTTGGCGACATCTGGCTGCGGGATACCGGTCCTATCATTCTTGGTAGCGGTCGGGATCGTCATGCCCAAGGGTTCGGCTTCAACGGTTGGGGCGGAAAATACGACCTTGAGGGCGACCAGGACGTCGGCGAGCGCCTCGCCCTCCGCGCAAGCTTGCCGTTCGAGCGGGCGGATTGGGTCCTCGAAGGCGGCGCAATCGATGCCGACGGCTCCGGCACCGTCGTCACCACAGAGCAATGCCTGCTCAACCCCAATCGCAATACGCTCACGCGGGAGCAGGTCGAGGCGCACCTTCACGAAGACCTTGGTTTCGAACGTGTGGTCTGGCTGGGTTCGGGTCTCATGAACGATCACACCGACGGCCACGTCGACAACCTTGCGCGCTTTGTGGCTCCGGGACGGATCGCCATTCCAACGCCGGCCAAGGACGACCCTAACGAAGCGGTCTATCGCGACGCAGCGAAGCGGCTCCGTTCGGCCAAGCTGGATATCGTCAACCTCCCGTCGCCCGGGCGCATCCTCGATGAAGACGGCGAGGTGATCCCGGCGAGCTACATGAACTTCTACATCGGCAACGCCGTGGTCGTCGTTCCCCAATATGGTGCGCCGAACGACCGCGCGGCGGTGGACGTCGTCCAGGCGCTCATCCCGGATCGCGTTGCAATCGGCCTTCGGGCGGACCACATCCTGACCGGGGGCGGAAGCTTCCACTGCATCTCGCAACAGGTTCCCCGATGACGAAGCTCACTGTCGCCGCACTTCAGCTTGCCTTCACCGAAGACACCGACGCGAACATCCGCGCGGTTGGTGAGCTCGTGCGTGAGGCCGCGGGCAAAGGCGCGTCGGTGGTCCTCCCTCCCGAGCTGTTCGAAGGCCCCTATTTCTGCCGCGTTGAGGACGAAGGCCTGTTTGCGACCGCCAAGCCGACGGCTGAACATCCATCGGTGATTGCGATGCAGGGACTTGCCGAAGAGCTGAAGATCTGGATCCCTACCAGCTTCTTCGAGCTCGACGGTCCCCACCATTACAACAGCCTTGCCATGATCGGTCCCGACGGAAAGATCGCAGGCGTTTATCGCAAGAGCCACATTCCGGACGGTCCGGGCTACGAGGAAAAATTCTATTTTCGGCCCGGCAATACCGGCTTCAAGGTCTGGGACGGACCGGAGCACGCCAAGCTCGGCGTCGGAGTGTGTTGGGACCAATGGTATCCAGAGACTGCGCGCGCGATGATGCTGATGGGCGCGGAGATCCTCTTCTACCCGACCGCCATCGGGTCGGAGCCGCACGATCCCGACCTCGACACTTCCCGGCTGTGGCGCCGTGCCATGATCGGCCACGCGGTCTCAAATGTCGTACCGGTCGTCGCCGCCAACCGCATCGGCACCGAGCATGGCCAGCGATTCTACGGCCACAGCTTCATCTGCGACGAGCGCGGCGACATGCTGGCGGAGTTTGGGGCCGAGGAGACAGGCGTTCTGGTCGCCGCCGTCGACATCAGCCTCGCAAAGAAGCACAGGGCCGCTTTCGGCTTCTTCCGCGACCGAAGGCCTGAGCTTTACGGCCGGCTCACCGCGGACATCTGATTTCCAGCGCGCGGCGGAAGACGCTGTCGAACATCGCGGCGTCCAATCGGCCGGTATTCTGATTGTATCGGGAGCAGTGATAGCTCGACAGCAAGATGCGCCCGTCCGGTGCGAGGGCTTCGGCGCCATGGCCGAACTTGGTGGAGGCCGGAGGCAACCCCATAGCTCTGGCCGCGGCGACATGAGCGATCTGCCCAAGCGCAACCACGACCCGGACGTGGGGAAGCGCGCCCAGCGCGACCTCGAAATAGGTCCGGCAGGTTGCGATTTCGCGCGGCTCGGGCTTGTTCGCCGGCGGCAGGCATTTGACGGCGTTCAGGATGACCGCGCCCGACAATCGAAGCCCGTCCGAAGGGTCCGCGCGATATTCGCCCTCCGCCAAACCGAACTTAAGCAAGGTCCGGTAGAGAAGCTCGCCGGCATAATCCCCAGTGAAGGGCCGGCCCGTCCGATTTGCGCCATGCTTTCCAGGAGCAAGACCGACAATCGCCAACCAGGCCTTCCGGTCGCCGAACGCCGGGACGGGCGCGTTCCACCAGGTTGGAAACTCAACGCGGCATTCTTCCCGCAAGGCGACCAACCTCGGACACAGCGGGCAATCCCGAGGTGCCTCTCCCTCGGGAATGGGTGACAGTTCCGCAGGGGTGGCTAAGCGCATCGCACTGACCTAGGCGACGCGCCGTGCACCATGCAACGCACCTCTACGCGATCGCGATCGGATCCAACCGTCCGCACGGCAAGTACGGCCGTCCGGCGGGGGTCGTCGAAGCGGCGATCGCTCGCCTCGACGAAGACTTCGGATTGTTCGATACGTCGCCGATCATCCTCAACCCCGCCCATGGCGGAGCCGGGCGGGACTTCGCCAATGCGGTCGCGCTGATCGAAAGCGCGCTTGGACCCGCAGAACTGCTGACGCGGCTGAAGAGCATCGAACGCGACTTCGGAAGGCGGGCCGGCCGGCGATGGGGCCCACGCGTCCTGGATCTCGACGTCGCAGCCTGGAGCGGGGGCCGATTCCGCTCGCGGCGCCTGACGGTACCTCACAGCCAGTTGGCAAGGCGAAGTTTCGTTCTCCAACCGCTGGCCGCGGTTGCGCCGGACTGGCGCATTCGTGGAAGTCTGACTGCACGGCATCTCGCGGAGCGCCTTGCCCGCAAGGCCCCGCGCGGGTAACCGCATCCGCGAAGCGGGCCCATAGCTCAGTCGGTAGAGCAACTGACTTTTAATCAGTAGGTCGCTGGTTCGAATCCAGCTGGGCTCACCACCTTCCTGAACGCGGCACGCCTTTTGGGTCCGTCAAAGTCCGCCTTCGATCGCAAGCCGAATTGCTTCGGCCGACGTGCGCACGCCCAAGCGCTGAAGCACCTGGCCACGATGCTCCTCGACCGTCTTGATGCTGATATGCAGTTCGTGTGCGATTTGCTTGCTAAGCAAACCGTTTGACGAAAGTGTCAGGACCTCACGTTGACGCGGCGACAGCGATGCGATGCGGCTTGTAGC
>JBKPJK010000224.1:0-1613 GCA_046730635.1 Pseudomonadota bacterium
GATGAAGCCATTGCTCTGGTGAAGGGCAACGCCACCGCCAAGTTCGACGAGACGGTCGAGGTCGCGCTGAACCTGGGCGTGGATCCGCGGCACGCCGACCAGATGGTCCGCGGCGTCGTCAACCTACCCAAGGGGACCGGCAAGACCGTCCGTGTCGCGGTGTTCGCGAAGGGCGCGAAGGCCGACGAAGCGAAAGCCGCCGGAGCCGATGTCGTCGGCGCGGAAGACCTGATGGAAACCGTGCAGGGCGGTCAGATCGATTTCGACCGCGTGATCGCGACGCCGGACATGATGGGCGTTGTCGGACGTCTTGGTAAGGTGCTGGGTCCCAAGGGCCTCATGCCGAACCCCAAGCTCGGCACGGTCACCATGGACGTCGCCAAGGCTGTGACCGATGCCAAGGGCGGCCAGGTCGAGTTCCGCGTCGAGAAGGCCGGGATCGTCCACGCCGGAATCGGCAAGGCGTCGTTCTCCGAGGCTGACCTCGCCGAGAACTTCCGCGCCTTCATGGACGCGATCATCAAGAACAAGCCGTCGGGCGCGAAGGGCAAATTCGTGAAGAAGCTCAGCGTCTCCTCGTCGATGGGCCCGGGTGTGAAGGTCAGTCTCGAAGAGATCACCGGCGCCTGAACCGCATTGGAGCCGGGCGGGACCGCTCGTCCGGCTGGATATCGAGACGGCTGGGAAGTGCCCGGAAAAACGGCGCTTTCCAGCCGTTTCGTTCACCTTGACCGTGCTGAATCGCCCGGTTACCCCTCACGATTGTGACGAAAGTGTCACACAGGGGAGATCATTCGCGTCGGGGGGCGCGCAAAATCTGAAACTTTGAACTAGAGCTTGAGTTTGGCGGGGCAATTCCAGATTCCATCACGAAGGGGAAAATCGAAATGCGTTATCTCTTACTTGCGGCGGCAGCGACGATTGCGGTCGCGACGCCAGCCGCGGCCCGCGACGGTTCCGGCTATGTCGGTGTCGACGCTGGCGTCATGTTCCCGAGGAACCACACGCTTTTCGGGGCGATCGACTTTACCGACACAGCTCGTACCGACTTCCCGAGCCAGGATTTCGCGGAAATCCGTTACAAGACCGGTTACGACGTCGACGTGAACGGCGGGTATGACTTCGGCATGTTCCGTGTTGAAGGCGAGCTCGCTTACAAGCACGCCAGCCTGAAGAGCACGAGCCTTGCTAACAACGTTTTCAGTGATGCCATTCGCCAAGGCTCGGGCAACGTAGTCACGAGCACCGACGATTTCGGCTTCAACAACGCGTCGATCTTCTCGGGCATGGTCAACGCCTTGCTCGACTTCGGCGGCAATGACGGCCCGGGCGGCTACGTCGGCGTGGGCGGAGGCTACGCACACGTCAAACAGTTCAACGGCAGCAAAGGCGGCCTCGGCTGGCAGATCCTGGCGGGCGTCTACACGCCGATCAGCAACAACTTCGATATCGGCCTCAAGTATCGCTTCTTCCGCGGGCCGAGCGTTGGGGGCACGAAGGCTGTGGCCTTCACGGCCGATCCGACCGCTACATGCGCCGTGACCGCCTGCTCGGACGGCACTGCGTTCTTCGATACCGAAGGGCATTGGCAGTCACACAGCCTGATGCTGAGC
>JBKPJK010000225.1:0-2222 GCA_046730635.1 Pseudomonadota bacterium
GATCTGCATCAGCATGATATCGTCGAGCTCGGGCACCCGCTCGAGAAGCTTCTCCCTCACCCCCGGCGGACCGAAATGCGCGCCTTGCCACGCCTGGTGATAGATCGTGGGCACGAGCACGAGTCCGACGGCCACGAGGAGAGCGGCGAGGCCGAATCCCAGAACCCCGAGCCGCATGTGGTATTCGCGGCGGCCGGTGGCCATGAGCCAGGACTGCGCGAACAAGGTCAACAGGAACGATCCCATCACGACCGCATGCAGGTGCAGCACCAAGGGAAACGGCGGCCGAGCTCCCGCCCGGACCATGCCGACCTTCATGATCGAATCCGGGATGAATCCGGTGAGCACGATCGCGATGAACCAGCCGGCCATGAGCACGAAGATCCAGCGGTCCAGCGCATGCGCCCGCGGCGTCCCCGACAAGAGGTCAGGCGGGCGCTCCTTCAACGAAAAGCGGTCCGCGACAGTCGCCATGGCTTGGCCCCCTCAGCCTATCCCGACCGGGCTTCGCTTTACCACAACATCCCGGTCGCGACACGAACTGATTGTTGGGACGCGCTCAGTCGCAGGCTAGTCCGGATACGGTAGAAGAATCGCAACTAGCAGTGGTAGCCGCTCGTCGCTGCGCCGCCGATCACCGCGCCGATTAGGCCGCCGACCGCCGCTCCGGCAGCCGCGTGATTGTGATAATGGCCATAATAGCCGTAATGCCCGCCGCTAGCAGCGATCCCGCCGATCGCAGCGCCGGCCAGACCGCCGACCAGCGCGCCTGCCGCCGGGTTCCCGCAATGATGGTGGTAATAAGCGTGGTGGGCGTAGCCGTAGTGGGCATAATGGTACCCGTAGGCTGGATAGCCATAATAACCGTAAGCGGGGTACGCATGGACGTAAACCGGATAGGCGACATGGTAATAAGGGTAGGCGAAGCCGTAGTAGCCCGCGTGATAGTGCCGATAACCGTATCCGTAATGGCGATAGCCGCTGTGGCCGTACCAATGACGGTGATGCCCGTGCCAGTGATGATAGGCGGTGGCATTAGAAGATAGCGCGATCAGTGCGACGGCAGAGAGCGCGCGAACGATCGTCTTGAGCATGGGAACACTCCTCGATCGACGCGCAGCCGATCGCGTGCGCAACGGGGCGACCGACTCAGTGTCGTGCCGTTCCTAGGGTCGTGACGCGACCATGAATATCGGTGAATCTATCGACCGTTGATCAGGTGCTGGCCAGCATCGGCCCTCAGACCAATCTCAGCTTTGGCGGCGGTAGTGCGTTGCGACCGCGCCGTTACGAAACGGCTTCGCAGAGACCAGCTCCAGCTTTCTCGTACTGGGTAGCCCGCCCGCGTAGAGCGTGGGGCCGTGTCCCGCGATCCTCGGGTGGATGAGGAGCTTGTACTCGTCGATCAGATCTAGCCGGTCCAGCTCGGTTGCGAGCTTCCCGCTACCGAGGAGCACTCCGGCAGGCGTTGCGTCCTTGAGTCGTTGGACGCCGGTTTTGAGATCGCCGGGGACGTGGTGGCTATTGATCCACGGGAAGTCCTTTCGCGTCGACGAGACCACGTACTTCGGCTTGGCGTCGAGCTTCACCGCCCACTCGCGCAGCGCCGGAGGCGCCTCGACCTCTCCGCCAGCGATCGCCGGCCAGGCAGCTTCCATCATCTCGTACGTGGTGCGGCCCCATAGCATCGCTCCGGCCTCGTCCATGAGTCGCGTGAAAAACGCGTGCGTCTCGTCGTCGGCGATGCCTTCCCGGTGGTCGACGCAGCCGTCCAGCGTGACGTTCATGCTGAAGGTCAACAGCCCCATGTCGTGAGCCTAAGCCGTGCGCTCCACAAAGGGCAATGGGGCATCGACCAACTTCAGCGCCCGGCTTGGCTCTTCGCGTTGCCGGCAATCCGGACGAGAAGCTCGTCCAGCTGGGCGAACTGCTCGGGCATGACCTCATCCATTCCGATGAACGCCTCGTCGAGCGCTTCTTTGGAGGGATAGAGTTCGTGGAAGACCAGCAGCGTCTTTCCATCCCGCTCCTCGAAGGTCACGGTGGTTACGGCGCCCTGCTCGCCTTCGTCGTTGGTCCAGACGAGCCGCGAGCCTGGGACGACTTCGAGATACCTTCCGAAGAACTGCGACGAGTTCGACGCATCATGTCCGAACTCCAGCCGGTATTTCCCTCCGGTTCGCACATCCATATCGCAGGAAAGCAGCGGCACCCCCATCGAC
>JBKPJK010000226.1:0-2126 GCA_046730635.1 Pseudomonadota bacterium
GACGAAGACAGCGGAAAGCTCGTCTGGAAGGCTTATCACACCGGACCTGACAAGGACGTCCTGATCGGATCGCGGTTCAAACCATTCTATCCGACGGATCGCGGCAAGGACCTCGGTGTCAAGACCTGGCCCCCGGAAATCTGGAAGCTCGGCGGCGGACCAATGTGGGGATGGATCAGTTACGATCCCGCGTCGCAAGCGATCTATTACGGAACGGGAAATCCCGGTCCCTGGAACGCAGACCAGCGTCCCGGCGACAACAAGTGGACCACCGGTGTCTTCGCTCGCGACGTCAGCAGCGGCGAAGCCTTGTGGTTCTATCAGACGACGCCCCACGACATCTACGACCACGACGACATCAATGAATCGATCCTTGCGACGATCCCCTGGGGCAACGGCCGCAGGCCCGTGCTCCTGCGGCCGGGGCGCAACGGCTTTTTCTATGTGATGGATCGCCGCACTGGGCAGGTCTTGTCGGCGACCCCCTACGGCTACGTGAACGGCTATCGCGGCGTCGATCTCAAGACGGGCCGAATTGCCGTCAATCCCGACAAGGAACCAAAGCCCGGACGCGTCAGCCGCGACATCTGCCCCGCCGCGCCGGGCCTCAAGGACTGGAACCCTTCCGCGTTCAGTCCGGTCACGGGACTCGTCTATATTCCCCACAACAATCTGTGCATGGACATGGCCGTTCAGCCGGCAAACTATATTGCCGGAACACCGTTCGTCGGTGCCGACGTCAAAATGTACGGCGGTCCGGGCGGCTACCGCGGCGCTGTCACGGCGTGGGACCCGATCGCTCGGAAAGCGGTATGGGAAGTCCACGAGGACTTGCCCACATGGAGCCCAGCGCTCGCGACGGCAGGCGGCCTGGTCTTTTACGGCACGCTCGACGGCTGGTTCAAAGCGCTCGATGCGCGCACCGGAAAGCTGCTCTGGCAGTTCAAGACCGGCAGCGGGATCATTGGCCAGCCGATCAGCTATCGGGGTCCCGATGGCCGCCAGTATATCGCGGTGGTCGCGGGCGTCGGCGGCTGGGCCGGCGGCATCGTCGAGAACAAGCTCGATCCTCGCGATCCGACCGGCGCACTCGGCTTCACCAATGCGGTGAAGGATCTCCCCGGCAAGACGACGGCAGGAGGCATGCTCTATGTCTTCGCGCTTCCGCGTTAGCAGGCTTGCGCTCGCGCTCGCCGTCGTGGCGTTCGCCGGCTGCGACCGGGAGGAGCGCCACAGCCGTTCCAAGCCGCTCGGCGAGACCGTCCCAGCGGGCGAAAGCCCCGACACCATTTTGCCGGGCGGATCGCAACCGCCGGCACCCGACCCGCGCGCCAAGCTCTACGACAACAACGCTCCAGCCATCGCCGAAGGCCAGTTTCTGTACACGCGCATGAACTGCGTCGGCTGCCACGCCCACGGCGGCGGCGGCATGGGTCCTCCGTTGATGGACGACGAGTGGCGCTACGGCGGACGGATCGACCAGATTGCCGCGACCATCGCGGAGGGTCGCCCCAACGGCATGCCTGCCTGGCGCGGCAAGCTGACCGACGATCAGATCTGGAAGCTCGCCGCGTACGTTCGCACCCTGTCCGGACAGCCCAGCAAGGACTCCGTTTCGAGCCGTTCCGAGTCCATGAGCGCGACGACGCCGCAAACGCTGACGCCGCGCGAACCCGTGCACAATTCGGACACGGCCGAGCGATGATGAAGCAGGCGCGACCGGCGACATTGCTGCTCCCGCTGCTGCTCAGCGCATGCGATTATCAATCTTATCAAAGCACCTTCAGCGACGCGGCCACCGAGGTTCGCAACTTCAACATCCTGTTCGTCGTCTTCCTGGTGATCTGCGCATTCATGTACGTCCTGGTGATCGCGTTCCTGGTCGCGACCATCGCTCGACGCAGGCGTGCGCATGCAAACGTCGTCGAAGCCGGGAAGCACCACGAATCCGATCCCCTGATGCGCACCGGTCTGATCGCCTGGGGCGCTCTCGTCGCAACCGGGCTCATCGGACTGGCGATTGCGAGCTTCTTCACCGACCGCTCGATGGCCAGCGCTGCCGCGCACGAGAAATTGTCGCTCACCGTGACCGCAAACCAGTGGTGGTGGGACGTTCAGTACAATGC
>JBKPJK010000227.1:0-7770 GCA_046730635.1 Pseudomonadota bacterium
ATCCCGAACTGCTTGGCCATGGTCACGGCCATCGCCAGTCCGCGCGCCTTGAAGGAACCCGTCGGGAGCCTGCCTTCGTCTTTCACGAGCAGATTGGAGGCACCGGCACGCGCCGCCGTCTTCGGCAGTGCTACGATCGGCGTCTCGGGTTCGCCGAGGCTGACCGGCTCGGCATCATTGGGAAGCAGCTCACGCCACTTCCACATGCCAGGCTCGCGTGCTTCGATGCTTTCCCGGGTGAGCGTCCGTTTCGCCGCGTCCACGTCGTATCGTACGATCAGCGGCTTTCCCACGTTGCTTAGGTTGTAGACTCGCCCAGCTTCGTAGCGCTCGCCGGTGAGCGAGCATTCGAGGTGCGTAACATTCATCGGTTCAACAGTCTTTGTGGTCCGGGGGGTGGTGGCGTTCCACCTGGATGGTGCAATGCTCAATGCGGAAGCTGTGCAGCACTCCGCGCGCTCGCGCCAGCAATTCGTCGGGATAGTCGGCGACCGCCGTGACAATGTGGGCCGTTAGTGCCGTCTCCGTGGTGCTCAGGGGCCAGATGTGGAGATCGTGCACGGCCTCCACACCTTCGAGCTCTGCAAGCGCGACCTCCACCTTATCGACGTCGATGCCTGCCGGAACCCCAGCAAGCGACATCCAGACCGATTCCTTCAAAAGACCGACGCTTCCCCACAGGATGACGACCGCCACGGCGAGGCTCATCACGGGATCAATCCACTGCCGGCCGGTCCAGACGATCAGAAGACCGGACAAGACGACGGCAGCTGACACGGCGGCATCTGCCGCCATGTGTAGGAAGGCGCCGCGCAGGTTGATGTCATGCTGCCCGCGGACGAACAGCATTGCCGTCGCGCCGTTCACTGCGATGCCGATCGCGGCGACGACCATCACCACGCCACCCTCGGTCGCGGACGGATGGAACAGCCGCCGGATCGCCTCGGCCCCGATCGCGCCGATCGCGACCAGGAGGAACAAGGCATTCGCAAGCGCTGCAAGAATCGACGCTTTCTTGAGTCCGTAGGTGAATCTCGGCGAGGAGGCCCGCTGGGCAAGAGTGCCTCCGGCCCAGGCCACGACGAGACCGAGAACGTCCGACAGATTGTGGCCGGCATCGGACAGCAAAGCCATCGAGTTGGCATAAAAGCCGAACACCGCCTCGATGACGACAAAGCCCAGATTGAGCGCGATCCCGATCGCGAATGCCCGCCCGAAGCTCGCCGCGGCATGCACGTGCGAATGGGAATGGGAATGGGCGTGCGCTGCCATCGGCACGCACTAGCCGAGGCAATCAGCGGAGTTCAAACAACGGTATATCATCAAGGCATTTAGGCTGACCGCCGTAACGAGAATGCATTTGGTCGAAGAGGTGCCGCAGTTCATCAGGCGTCCACCTTGCGATAATATATCATTGGCTTTAAGCGCCCCGCTAAATCCCCATTCGCAGGTTTTCCTCGTTGAAGCTCATTTCTCATGCGGCGCTCGTCGCTGCGCTCTTGCCAGTTTCCCCAGCCCTTGCCCAACAGACGCCGACGCCCGCCGGTACGTCCGAAGCCGACGGCGGGGCCGCCGATGCGTCGGGCGAAAAGCCGACGCCCGGCGACGCCAAGGCCGCTCATCCCGATACGGACCAGGCGATCGTGGTCACCGGCGTGAAGCGCAAGGCAGGCGACGTGCTCGGAAATGTGTCGGTCCTCGACGAGGAAGAGCTCACGCACGATCTGAAGCCGAGCCTCGGCGATACTCTGTCAGACCTCCCCGGAGTGAGCTCGACGAGCTTTGGCCCCAGCGCGTCGCGTCCGATCCTGCGCGGCGAGCAGGGCGACAGGGCGCCGGTCCTGATCGACGGCATCAGCAGCCTCGACCTGTCGTCGACCGATCCGGATCACGCCGTCACGATCAATCCCATCACGGCCGAGCGGATCGAGGTGCTTCGCGGCCCCGCGGCGCTCCTCTACTCTTCCTCGACCATCGCCGGGGTCGTCAACGTCATCGACGACCGCATCCCGCGGCGAGTGCCGGAGAACATCCACGTCGATGCGATCGCGAACTACGGGTCGGCCGCGAACGAGCGCTCAGGCAATCTCGGAATCGATGTTCCCATCGGCGGCCATTTCGTCGCTCACGTCGATGGCTCCTATTCGAAATATGACGACCTGCACGTCGGTGGCTTCTTGCTGTCGAAGCCGCTGCGGGAAGAAGCAGCCGCGAGCCCCGACCCCGAAATCCAGGCGCTCGCGGATCTAAAGGACAAGCTGCCCAACACTGCCGGCCGAACCGACGACGTCGCGGCTGGACTCGCCTACGTCGATGGGGATCTCAACATCGGCCTTTCGGTCAGCCACCACGATGCGAAATACGGCGTGCCGATCCGCTTCTCGCTCGACCCCACGGTCGAGCCCGAGGTACCGACGATCGACGCCCACCAGGACCGCGCCGATGCTCGTGCCAACGTGCCGATCGGCGGTTTCTTCAGAGCCTTCGAGTTTCGCGGAGGAATCTCGAAATATCACCATGCCGAGATCGAAGAGGACGGAGTCGTCGGCTCGCGATTTTACTCCGACGGCGGCGACATGCGCGCCGACCTCGTTCAGCGCGATCGCGGCGGCTGGGGCGGAACGAGCGGCATCCAATATCTCAGCCAGGACGCCCGGATCCGAGGCGACGAGAAATATCTGCCGGACAGCCGCAAGCAGAATTTCGGTTTGTTCACGCTCCAGACGATCGAAAGCGGTCCAATCCGGTTTGAAGGCGGTCTCCGCGTCGACTTCGCCAAGCTCCGCGCCGACGAAGACCAGACGATCGCGGAGATCGGCGAGGAGCTCGAAGGTGATATGGAAGACGTGCCGGACATCGGCGCCGTTCCTTTCTCGCGCAACTTCACTGCGTTGTCGGCATCGCTTGGCGCGAACTACGATCTCGGCAACGACTGGCGTGCCGGCGTGTCGCTGTCCCACACCGAGCGCGCCCCATCGATCGATGAGCTATTCTCGCTTGGGCCGCACGGCGGAAGCCAGCAATTCCTGATCGGAAATCCCGATCTGTCGCTGGAAAAGAGCAACGGCGTCGAGCTCAGCGTGCACAAGACGTCCGGTCCAATCCACGTCCAGGGTAGCGTCTTCTACAGCCGCTTCTCCAATTTCATCTTCCAGGCCCCGACCGGCGAGATCGAGGACGGCTTGCCCGTGTACGAATATCGCGAGGGCAAGGCGGATTATTACGGCTTCGAGGCCGAGAGCGACGTAAAGTTCGGCCGGGCCTTGGGCATCGATTGGGGCGGCGAGCTGGTCGCAGACGCGATCCGAGCGAAGATCAAAAGCTTCGGCAACGCGCCGGAGATTCCGCCGTTTCGGGTGCTTGCAGGCCTAACGGGAACGCGAGGCCAGATCGACGGCCGCGTCGAAGTCGAGAAGGTTTCAGCGCAGCACAAGATTGCGCCGAACGAGACCCCGACGCCCGGTTATACGATGGTCAACGCGTCACTCGACTGGCACCCATTCTCAGCCAATCCGGACCTCACGCTGTCGCTCCAGGGCAACAATCTGTTCGACGTAAATGCCCGCCGGGCCTCAAGCGACCTCAAGGATTATGCACCCTTGGCCGGACGCGACATTCGCTTGAGCGCCCGGGTCAGCTTCTAAAGAAAAAGCGGCCCGGCCGGAGGGGAGATGGCCGGGCCGCTGGTGGATCCCATCAAATAACAGGACGGGAGCCTTTGTTGTGCGCCCCGGGAGTTCGGGCGCGAGGAAGTCTAAAGATCGATGCCGGCGGCGATTGCTTCGAGCTTGCGAACGCGTTCCTTCAAGTCCGCCATCTCGATCCGCCCGGTCGCCGGAGGAAGGCCGCGGTCGCCAGTGACCTGCGCCAGCTCCATCTTCTTCAGCTCGAGCCAGCCGTTCCAGGCCTTCAGCCCTGCGACGCTTGCTCCGCCAAGACCGGCGATCACGCTCGCCGAGAGCACTCCAATCGTCAGCGGGTCCATCACTTCTCCTCCTGCCGGAGCGCTTCGATCTCGCGCGCCAGGTCTTCATTCTGACTATTGATGTGATGATCGATCGCCATCAGCCGGCGGTCCGTCTCGTCGAGCTCGGTGCGCATCGCGTGGACCGTCGGCTTGCGCTTCACGGTTTCGCCCATACGGTCGAAATCGCTCATGTGACGCTCCCCGATGGTTGCCTTCTTCTTTTGCAGCGCGAGGTAGATGCCGACCGCCGCATAAGCGATCAGCGCAACGCTGATCGGGATGTGGGTCAGCAGCGGGACGGCGATCCAGGCGATGCGGATGAAGGTCGGATCGATCCCGGTCTTCGCGCCCAGCGTCGAGCAAACGCCGGCGATCTTCGCATCCTTGCTGTGAAGCGAATAGGGATAAATCTTGCGGGCCATCATTCCCCTAACCTTCCTTACTGGACCCGCGCTTTGAGCGCGGCTTTCATTGCCTCGAGCTCGCGGTCGACCGCTTCGGCGGCCTTGAGCTCGTGGATTTCGTCTTCGAGGCTGCTCATCCCGAGAGCCTCGGCGCGGCCTTCCGCGAAGTCGGCGCGGCGCTCGAGGATCTCGAACTTGCTGAACGCGTCCTGCGTCCGGCTGCCGTTCATGATCTCGCGTGCCTTGGCCCTGGTCACCGCGCTTTCGAACCGCGCGGCGATCGCATTCTGCCGGGCACGGGCCTCGCGCAGCTTCGACTGCAGCTTGCCGATGTCGGCCTCGTAGCTCCGCAGCACTTGTTCAATCTGCGCAACCTCCGAATGCAGCCCTTCGGCCATGTCGGCGGCCTTCTGGCGTTCGACCAAGGCGGCCTTTGCAAGGTCTTCACGATCCTTGGAGAGCGCGAGCTCGGCCTTCGCCGTCCAGTCTTCCTGGATCTGGTCCAACCGGCCAAGCGCCCGGCGGATTTCCTTGATGTCCGCGATCTGGCGCGCCGCCGAAGCCCGAACCTCGACCAGCGTCTCTTCCATTTCGAGGATGATCATTCGGATCATCTTCGAAGGATCTTCCGATCGGTCGAGAAGCTCCGTCATGTTCGCCGCGAAAATGTCGCGAGCGCGGCTGAATACCGGACCGCTGAACCAGGTGGCGATCGGGGCGAGCGGCGTGCTTGCCGGCTCTTCCACTTTCACCAGCCGCGGCGTGCGGACGGGAACCTGGGCTTCGAGGATTTCGAGTTCAGGCATAGACCCGGACCTGGAGAGGGTTGGCATCGGCCTGTGCAGGCGCAACGGCGGCACCGACCGCGACGGTGCTGAGCGCCAGCGCGGCGGCGATAGCGAAGAGCGAGCGGCTGATGGACGACTGCGAAAACATCTCGAAACTCCCTTTTTGCAGGTCCCCGATGAGGTCGGCGACCGATACAGTCTCCCATTCAAATGCCGTGCCAATCCCGGAAAACTGCGAAAAAGCACGGCAGCGGGACGCAAGTTGGCGCATTTCGCGACCAAGACTTGGCGAATCGCGCCAACCTGGAATTGGGAACATTCACCACGTCCGAGGCGTCGAACGATCAACGATTTTCGACGAGGAGTATGAGGTATGCTGGGCAAGCTTGCAGGTGCGTGGCTTGGCGAAAAAGTCGCCGGCGAGAATAAGGGCGCGAAGGGTGCCCTCCTTGGTTACGGGGCAGCAGCTCTCGCACGACGCAGCGTGCCGACGCTCGCTGCGGTGGCGCTGGGTGGATGGGCGTTCAGGAAGTGGCGCGACCGCCGTCGTGCGCGCGCATCTTATCCTTCGGACGCGACGCCTTCGTCCTGAGGCGGATTCTCGAAATAGGGCTCGACCTTGCCGTTGAGCCTGATCGTCATCGGCCGGCCATACCGGTCGAGGCTGCGCCCGGCAGCAACGCGGATCCAGCCCTCCGAGACGCTATATTCGATGACGCTGGTCTTCTCGTTCCCGTTGAACTTGATGCCGACACCCCGGCTCAGCAGTGCTTCGTCATAATATTCGCTGGTGGGGTCGAGCGAGAGTCGATCGGGAGGCGTGTCGGTTTCGGCCATGGCCGTGCCCTACCCCCCTCGCGCTTCGCCGGTCAACGCCGAGCGGCGTCGAATAGGGAGCGATGTAAAGTATACTTGACGTCGCCAGTTGCCGCACGCGCGCGAGACGATTAAGCGCCCTTTCCGATCATGAGCGACAAGGACCCCTCACTGCGCCGCAACGCGCCGAAGCTGGCGCTTCACGTGCCCGAGCCGCCGTTCCGGCCAGGCGATACGCCCGATTTTTCTTCGTTGAAGGTTCCGGCCGCAGGAACTGCTCCTCGTCCGGACGTTGCTGCGCCGGCTGGCGAGACTCATCCGCTGACCACACAGCTCGTCCGAGTACTCGATGATGACAATAAGGCCGTCGGACCGTGGGATCCAAAGCTCGATCCCGAGACGCTG
Source organism: Pseudomonadota bacterium (assembly GCA_046730635.1). GTDB lineage: Bacteria > Pseudomonadota > Alphaproteobacteria > Sphingomonadales > Sphingomonadaceae > Sphingomicrobium. The sequence continues at coordinate 6,381 of JBKPJK010000227.1, forward strand.
CGCAAGATGCTCCGCGACATGGTCACGGTGCGCATCTTCGACGACCGCATGTACCGCTCGCAGCGCCAGGGAAAGACCAGCTTCTACATGAAATGCACGGGCGAGGAGGCGATCGCGATCGCCGCCCAGAGCGCCCTCGATCGCGAGGACATGCATTTCCCCACCTACCGCCAGCAGGGGCTGCTCGTGTCGCGCGGCTACCCGCTGACGGAGATGATGAACCAGATCTATTCGAACAAGGGCGACAAGCTGAAGGGCCGCCAGCTGCCGATCATGTATTCGGATAAGGCGTTCGGCTTCTTCTCGATCTCCGGCAATCTCGGAACGCAATTCCCGCAGGCCGTTGGCTGGGCGATGGGCGCTGCGATCAAGGGCGACAGCCGCATCGCCATGGGCTGGATCGGCGACGGCGCGACGGCCGAAGGCGATTTCCACTCGGCCCTGACCTTCGCAGCCGTCTACAATGTGCCGGTCGTCCTCGCGGTCGTGAACAACCAGTGGGCGATCTCGAGCTTCTCCGGAATCGCCGGCGCCGAGCGCGCGACCTTCGCGCAGCGGGCGGTCGGCTATGGGATCGCCGGCCTCCGCGTGGACGGCAATGACGCGCTGGCCGTATATGCAGCCGTGAAGTGGGCGGCCGAGCGTGCCCGGACCAATAACGGTCCGACGCTCGTGGAGTTCTTCACTTACCGCGCGGAAGGACATTCCACTTCGGACGACCCGTCCGGCTACCGGCCGACCAACGAAGCGAAGCTGTGGCCGCTCGGCGATCCGATCGAACGCCTCAAGGCGCACCTGCTTGCGATCGGCGAATGGGACGAGGATCGGCATAGCGCGATGACGGCCGAATGCGACGCGGCGGTGCGTTCCGCCCAGAAGGAGTCCGAGAAGCTCGGCATCCTTCCCGAGCAGGGCAAGGACGGCGTCGAGACGATGTTCGACGACGTCTATGCCGACGTCCCCTGGCACATCGCCGAGCAGCGCGAGCAGGCTCTTTCAGAGGGCCGCGACTGATGCCGACGATGAACATGATCCAGGCGCTCAACGACGCCCACAAGGTGCTGATGCGCGGCGACGATGATGTCGTCGTGTTCGGCGAGGACGCGGGCTATTTCGGCGGCGTCTTCCGGGTCACCGAGGGTCTGCAGAAGGAGTTCGGCAAGACGCGTGTGTTCGACGCTCCGATCAGCGAAGGCGGCATCGTTGCGACGGCGGTCGGAATGGCCGCCTATGGCGTGAAGCCGCTGATCGAGATCCAGTTCGCCGACTATATTTATCCGGGCTACGACCAGATCGTCAGCGAAGTGGCCAAGATGCGCTACCGCACGGCCGGCGAATGGGCGATGCCGATGGTCATCCGCACGCCTTACGGCGGCGGGATCTTCGGCGG
>JBKPJK010000228.1:0-1800 GCA_046730635.1 Pseudomonadota bacterium
CGTCCGGACTACGGCCACGGGGCCCATGCTCGAGCTGGCGCGTCCGTTGGTGAACAAGCCGGCCTGTCTAGAGTGCCACGCTACGGCGGCAACCGCTCCGGCGTCCATGGTTGCGCTGTACGGCAGCGAGAATGGCTTCGGATGGAAACCAGGTGAGATCATCGGCGCTCAGGTGGTGTCCGTGCCGATGTCCGCGTCGGCAGTCCGAGCGGGGCACATCCGGAGGCTTTTCGTCATCCCGTTCGTCGTCTTCCTAGCCCTGCTCTTCGTCTCCGTGAACGTCCTCCTGAATTTCGTCGTTGTCCGCCCGATCGAGCAAATGGCGAAAGCGGCTGAGGCGATCAGCATGGGTGAGATCAACACGCCTGAATATCGATATCGGGGATCGGACCAGATCGCCCGCCTGTCAGCCTCCTTCAACCGCATGCACCGCAGTCTCGTCGAAGCGTTTCGGATGCTCGGTAATGAGTGAAGAGGGCGCGACGACCGCGAAATATTTCCTGAGCTACTCGCGCAGCGACGAGCAGTTCGCACTTCGTCTGGCCAACGACCTCCGCGACAACGGCGTCGAGATCTGGGTGGACCAACTCGACATTCGTCCAAGCGAACATTGGGACCGGGCGATCGAACGGGCCGTGCGCGACTGTCGGGGCCTGGTCGTGATCCTCTCTCCCCGCTCCGTGGCTTCCGAAAATGTAGCCGACGAGATTAGCTACGCCATCGACAGCGGCAAGAGCGTCCTTCCCGTGATGATCGAGAGATGCGTGCTACCCTTACGGATCACTCGCATGCACGTGATCGATGCGACCGCGAGCTACGACAAGGCTCTGCAGCAGTGCCTCGCCGAGCTGACTCATCAGGGCCGCCAGGCGGCGACCAGCGCTCCGAAAGCCTCACCGACGGCTCCGCTCGATCCCGAAGTACTCGCTAATACCAAGCGCGACTTGGCCACGATTGTCGGCCCGATCGCCGGTATTCTGGTCGACAAGGCATCGGCTCGAGCCACATCGGTCAGCGACCTCCATGGTTTGTTGCTCCAGCACATTGAGGGAGAAGCCGACCGAGAGCGTTTCCTTGCATTGACGCGATACGACCCGAATGCTGTCGCCCCCGCCCCGCCGGCTGCGCACGTCACGCCGAAAGCGGAGATTCCCGCGGAAGAGCTAGAGTCGATCGCTGGGGCGCTTACGAAATACCTCGGACCGATCGCCCCGCTCGTCACGCGGCGGGAAAGCCGCGCCTGTGCGTCTTTGAACGACCTGCGGCACCGGCTGGCCGCGCTCATCCCGGCCGAGCAGGACCGGAAGGATTTCCTTCGCCGGCTCAGCGCTCGGTAAACATCCAATCGCATTACCGATTGCGCTAAGCGGCGTGCATGCATCGCCTGTTCGTCGCCATCCGGCCACCCGAACACATTCGCGACCTGTTGATCGACGCGATGGACGACAGCGCCGATTTCCGTTGGCAGGACGACGAGCAGCTGCACATCACGCTCCGCTTCATCGGCGAAGTCGACCGGCCTGTGGCGGACGATCTGGCAAATGCCCTCTCGCGCGTCCGCGCCCAGCGCTTCTTCATCCGCGTGAGCGGAACGGGCCGGTTTGAACAACGGAGCTCTGGTGCGCTTTGGGCCGGCGTCGAGCCCAGGGAGCCACTCGCCATCCTCGCCGCGAAGATCGAGCGCGTCTGCCAGCAGACCGGGCTCGAGCCCGAACGCCGCGCGTTCCACCCGCACATCACATTGGCCCGCTGGAAAGGCCGCCGCTACCGCGAAGTCGCAGACTTCCTCGAACGCAGCCG
>JBKPJK010000229.1:0-3489 GCA_046730635.1 Pseudomonadota bacterium
GCTCCGGGTCGTTCCCGCGGATATTGCGACCGGCCAGAAGACCGCGATCGGGGCCGGCAAGTACATCACCCGCAAGCTGTTTGTGGAAGTCGTGACCGACGGTCAGGGCTATTCGGCAACGCGGGTCGAATATCAGATGACCCGCTGGCTCTCCTTGCTGTCGACGGTCTCCACGATCGGCCGGTCGAGCGCGAGCGTGCGCATCAGCAAGGATTACTAGCGCAGCGGCTTATGTCTGCGTTTGCGGAAAAAGCCGCGGCGGAGTTGGGCGCAAGTCGGCCGATCTCCCGCGCCGGCTTGCGCCGTCCGCGAAAATGGCACGACTATTTTTCGTTCGAGCGCGCGACGGAAGCGAACTGTTTCGGGATTGAAAAACGAAAGGGCGGTCCCGACACTCCCACTCGGAAAGGACCGCCCTTTGTTCGCGCGCTCGTCCGGGGGGGTAGTCCCAGACGAGTACCGACATAACGTTTGTGTCTCGTTCCGGGCTCCAGGTTCTTCGCGATGTCCCAATCTGGCGCGAATGAGCGCTCAATCGAGTCGCTCGTCAGGATGTCAGCTTTGGGTCGAAAGCAGACTCCTGCAATCTTTGCTGTCCCACATGCACCGACCTATGCCTTACCATCCTCATGCGACGCGCCCGTCCAAATCCAACAAAGTGGAAGAAGTAGAAGGACCCCTGTTTCACTCATTCAGTCTTCCAGTTCGTCGTGCCGGGCTTGACCCGGCATTCGCCTTCTCCTTCAACTGCGGTCAGAGAAGTCGGGTAGCGGCTAAGGGGGATCAGAACGCATGGCTGACTGGCGGTTCCGGAAGAGTGTCGTCGCGCACGACGAATTGCCGGAGGAGCATCGGCTCAAGAAATCGCTGTCGTGGCCGCACCTCGTCGCCCTCGGCGTCGGGGCCATTGTCGGAACGGGCATCCTGACCCTGATCGGCGTCGGCGCCGGAAAAGCCGGTCCCGCGGTCATCCTCAGTTTCGCCATCGCGGGAATCATCTGCGCCTGCGCGGCGCTGGCTTATGCTGAAGTCGCCACGATGATCCCGGCCTCGGGATCGGCTTACACTTATTCCTACGTCGTCTTCGGCGAGCTCATCGCATGGATGATCGGCGTGGCGCTGATCCTGGAATATACGCTCGTGGTCAGCGCGGTGGCGGTCGGCTGGTCCGGCTACGCCGCGGGCTTTCTGGAGTCGATCGGCCTCGGACTGCCGCACGCGCTCATCCAGGGGCCTGAGTTGGGTGGCGTCATCAACGTGCCCGCCATCTTCATCATCTGGGTGGTCGCCGGCCTGCTGATCGCGGGAACGCGCGAGAGCGCGACTCTCAACGCGATCCTCGTCGTCATCAAGATGCTGGCGCTTGCGCTGTTCGTTGCGGTCGCCCTTCCGGTCTTCAATCCCGAGCACTTTCACCCCTTCATGCCTTACGGTTTCCCGCGAAGCGGCCCGGCCGGGAGCGAGGTCGGGGTGATGGCGGCAGCAGCGATCATCTTCTTCGCCTTCTACGGGTTCGATGCGATTGCGACCGCCGCGGAAGAAGCCAAGAATCCGAGCCGGGACCTGGCGATTGGTATCGTCGGATCGATGGTCGTTTGCGTGCTCATCTATATGGCAGTCGCTGCAGCAGCCATCGGCGCCGTGGCCTACAGTGGCTTCGCGAATAGCGCCGAGCCATTGGCGTTGATCCTCCGCGACATCGGCCGCCCGTGGGCCGCACGGATCCTGGGCGCATCCGCTGTGATCGCGCTGCCGACCGTGATCCTCGCGTTCTTCTTCGGGCAGAGCCGTATCTTCTTCACGGTTGCGCGCGACGGTTTGCTGCCACCCGTGCTTGCTCGTGTTTCGCCTCGCGGCTCACCGGTTCGCATCACCGTATTCACCGCCGTCGTGACGTCCGTCTTCGCTGGACTGATCCCGCTGACGGCGATCGCAGCGCTCGCCAATGCGGGCACGCTCGCAGCTTTCGTCGCGGTGTGCGCGGCGATGCTCGTCCTGCGTCGGCGCGAACCCAATGCGGAGCGCAAGTTCCGTGCCCCCGCGGCGACGCTCGTGTCCCTCATTGGTATTCTCGGCTGCCTCTATCTGTTCATCAGCCTACCCAACCGCACCCAGATCTTTTTCTTCACCGCGCAGGCCATCGGGATCCTGCTCTACTTCATCTATGGCGGACGAGCGGCGGAGCGGGCGCGCGCGCGTGGCTGAGGCGGTCGCGGATCCCGCGGCCGAACCGCTGGCGCAAAAGAGGAAAGCCGGCAGTTCGTCGACGCTGCTGCTGCTGTCCGTACTCACCGGCGTCCTGCTGTTCCCGGTCGCGCTCGGAAGCTCGCAGATGATCTTCAACGACGGCGATGTGAGCTGGCACATTGCGACCGGGCAATGGATTCTGCAGCACCACGCCATCCCAAGAACGGATCCCTTTTCGTTCACCTGGGCGGGCAAGCCTTGGGTCCCGATCGAATGGCTTGCCGAGGTCATCTACGCTTCGGCCTATTCGTTCGCGGGCTACAGCGGGGTTTCTGGGGTCGTGACCGCAGCCCTCATCGCGCTCAATGGCATCGTCTTCTTCAATGCGCTTCGCTGGTCCCGGCGGGTTTCATCTCCGCTCGTGACGCTCGTCGCGTTGGACTTGGTTCTGATCCCGATGATGCTCGCGCGCCCCCATCTGCTGGCGTGGCCGATCATGGCCGGGTGGATCTGGCTCATGCTCTGGGCACGCGAGCGGAATCGCGCTCCGCCGATCTGGGCTGTGCTGGTGATGACGCTCTGGGCGAACCTGCACGGCGGCTTTGTGTTCGGCCTGTTGATCGCCGCCGCGTTCGGGCTTGAAGCGGTCCTTTCGTCGCCGGACAAAACCACGGCATTCCGTGAGTGGCTGTTGTTCGGGATCGCCTGCGCGGTCGCCGTCTGCATCAACGCGAATGGCATCGAGGGCGCGCTGCATCCGCTGCGCTTCACCCAGCTTGAAATGCTGCCGATGATCGACGAATGGAAGCCATCCCGGCCCTCGGTGACGCCATGGTTCTTCGGCGTGCTCGGATTCACGATCCTGCTCGTCGTGCGGATGCGGCCGCGGCTTGGCCTCGTCCGTGCGGGCCTGCTCGCCGTCTTCCTTGCGGCGGCGATGTTCCAGGCGCGGCACCAGGCAATGCTCGCCATCGTCGGAGCAATGCTTTTGCCGGAAGCCTTCGCGCATGGCGTCGAGACCGAACAGGTCGGGGACCGGCGCGTTGCGGCGTCGATCGCCATTGCGGGAGCGCTGCTGCTGGTCGCGGTGAGATGCATCATTCCCCTGACGCCGGAGGAGAGCGAGACCAACCCTTGGCAGTTGATCGCATCCGTCCCGCCGGAGCTTCGCTCACAGCCGGTGATCAACAATTATTCGATGGGAGGCCCTCTGATCCTTTCGGGGATCCGCACCTACGTCGACGGGCGAGGGGACATGTACGGCGATCCCCACGTGATGGCTTATGCCCGGCTGGTCAGGGG
>JBKPJK010000230.1:0-3159 GCA_046730635.1 Pseudomonadota bacterium
GGGCGCTGGAAGGCGAAAAGCCCGTGACGGTCTTCCCGGAAGGGACCACCGGCCCCGGGGACCAGCTGCTGCCATTCCGTTCGGCACTCCTAGAAGCCGCGAACTTCGCCGCAAACGACGTCCGGATCGTGCCTGTTGCAGTGGATTACGGCCACGCTGCGCCCGACATCGCTTGGTGGCACGAGCCGGGGAAGCGTAATGTCCTGCGCGTGCTCGGCCGCCGTGGAACTCTCGCCGTGACGGTGAATATTTTGCCGCCGCTCAGCCGGACCCGAGATCGCAAGCAACTTGCCGCAGCGGCCCGAGAATCGATTGGTGCCACCCTCGACTTCAAGTCAGCGGCCCACTCGCCTATAGCCCTGGTTCAATGACTCCCAAGACTTTCAGAATCAAAAGCTTCGGCTGCCAGATGAACGTCTATGACGGCGAACGGATGGCCGAATTGCTGGGCTCCCAAGGCATGACTGCGGCCGCCGAAGGCGAGGATGCAGATCTCGTCGTCCTCAATACCTGCCATATCCGGGAGAAGGCCGCCGAGAAGGCCTACTCGGACGTGGGCCGCCTGAAGCGCGAGGACGGCTCACGGCCGCTGATTGCGCTCGCCGGCTGCGTTGCTCAGGCGGAGGGCAGCGAAGCCAAGCGCCGGTCGCAGATGATCGACATCGTCGTCGGGCCCCAGGCTTATCACCGACTCCCCGAGATGGTTGCGCAAGCGGGGCGCGGCGCTCGCCCGGTCGACACCGACATGCCCGCAATTAGCAAGTTCGACGCCTTTCCCAACCGCCGACGCGCGAACCCCAGTTCCTTCCTCACCGTCCAGGAAGGCTGCGACAAATTCTGCACCTATTGCGTCGTGCCCTATACCCGGGGTGCCGAGATCTCGCGTCCATGGCAGGACATCATCGACGAGGCGCATCAGCTGGTGGACGCCGGTGCTCGCGAGCTGGTGCTGCTCGGGCAGAACGTCAATGCCTGGAGTGATGGCGATCGGGGATTGGCCGAATTGATCCGTGCGCTCGCAAAGATCGATGGTCTCGAGCGCATCCGCTACACCACCAGTCACCCCGCCGACATGACCGACGCCCTGATCGCAGCCCATGGCGAAGTCGAGAAGCTGATGCCTTATCTTCACCTGCCGGTTCAGTCGGGCAGCGACCGCATCTTGAAGGCGATGAACCGCAGCCACACGACCGAAACCTATCTCGCCGTTCTGGATAAGATGCGCGCGGCGCGAGCCGACATTGCGCTCTCCGGCGATTTCATCGTCGGCTTTCCGGGCGAAACGGAGGAAGATTTCGAGGCGACGCTGCAGATCGTTGACCAAGTCCGCTACGCTGCCGCTTATTCGTTCAAATATAGCCCGCGGCCGGGCACGCCCGCCGCCAACATGGAGGAGCAGATCGCTCGCGAAGTCATGGACGACAGGCTCCAGCGCCTGCTCGACAGGATCAACAGCCACCAGTTGGCCTTCAACGCCAAGAAGGTGGGCTGCGACACGCAAGTGCTGATCGAACGCAAGGGCAGGCTGCCCGGTCAGATGATCGGCCGTTCCCCGTGGCTTCAATCGGTTCACCTTCAGACGCCGGCTTTACCGGGGGACATCGTTGACGTGACCCTCGTGGGCGCCGGACCGAACAGCATGACCGGCGCCGTCCGACAGAAGGTCGCCGCCTGATGGCCCGCCGCGACCTCGCCGCCGTTCCCGATCGTGCGCGGCTCGAACTGGAGTTCGATCAACCTTACCTGCTCGGACCGTTGTTCGGCGATTACGACCGGCATCTGATCACGATCGAGCAGCGCCTCGGCGTCCACATCGCTGCGCGCGGCAACAAGGTCCAGATCGAGGGCGATCCTGACGCAGCCTCGCGTGCGCGGGATGTCCTCATCGGACTCTACAATCGCCTCGATCAGGGTCACGACGTCGACGCCGAGGCCGTCGAGGCCGTGCTGGGGATGGCCGCTCAGCCGAACCTCGACGGGATCATCCAGGAGGAAGTGACCTCCGCACCGCGCGTGATGATCCGCACGCGCAAGAAGACGATCGTCCCGCGCTCGGCGGTGCAGACCACCTATATGGAGGCGCTCGGACGCGACGAGATGATTTTCGCGCTGGGGCCCGCCGGTACCGGCAAGACCTATCTTGCGGTCGCTCAAGCGGTGTCGCAGCTGATCACGGGCAGCGTGGATCGGTTGATCCTCTCGCGGCCGGCGGTGGAGGCCGGCGAGCGGCTCGGCTTTCTCCCGGGTGACATGAAGGAGAAGGTCGATCCCTATCTCCGGCCGCTCTACGATGCGCTGTACGACATGCTCCCGACCGAGCAGGTCGAGCGCCGGATCGCGTCGGGCGAGATCGAGATCGCTCCCCTCGCCTTCATGCGCGGCCGCACCTTGAACGATGCCTTTATCATCCTCGACGAGGCTCAAAACACGACGCCGCTGCAGATGAAGATGTTTCTCACGCGTTTCGGAATGCGCAGCCGGATGGTGATTTGCGGCGATCCGCATCAGGTCGACCTTCCCGACCCGAGCAAATCGGGCCTGGCCGACGCAGTCGACAAGCTCGAGCGTGTGAAGGGCATCGCCACGGTACGGTTCACCGCCGCCGACGTCGTGCGCCACCCGCTCGTCGGACGGATCGTCGAAGCTTATGAAGGCCCGGGACGATGATGCTCGAAGTCGCCGTAGAAGCCGACGAGGAATGGGACAGTAGCAGCCCCTGGAAGCTGCTTGCCCGGCGCGCCGCACAGGCCGCCATTGCCGAAAGCGAATATCCCGAACTCGCCGATGTCGAACGCACCGTCGAACTATCGGTGACACTGACGAGCGACGAACATGTGCGAGCGCTCAATTCACAGTGGCGCCGCAAGGACAACCCCACCAACGTTCTCTCCTTTCCGATGGTCGATGAACTCGATCTCAAGAAAGCAGATGTTGCCGGCCCGGAACTGTTGCTCGGCGACATCATCCTCGCTCATGGCGTATGCGAGGCGGAAGCCGCAGAGAAAGGTGTGTCGGTCGAGCAGCATGCGACCCATCTGATGGTCCACGGAACGCTCCATCTGCTGGGTTACGACCACCATGACGACCGCGAGGCAGCGGACATGGAAGCGCGCGAAATCCGCGCGTTGGAGCGGCTCGGTATCGCGAACCCCTATGAGG
>JBKPJK010000231.1:0-3378 GCA_046730635.1 Pseudomonadota bacterium
CCCTTGCCCATGGAACCGATCCTCGACGGAACGCTCAAGCTATCCAAGAAGCTGTCGGTGGACGGAGCGCATGATGCCGCGCGCGGCATTCTGACGACGGACCATGAACCCAAGGAAGTCGTGATCAAGGGATCGACCTTCACCCTCGGCGGAATGGCCAAGGGCTGCGGCATGATCGCGCCGAACATGGCGACGATGCTGGCGTTCCTGACGACCGACGCGGACGTCCCCGCCGACGTCATGCAGAAGATCCTGCGACAGGCGTCGAACGGCACGTTCAACACGCTCAACGTCGACGGCGCCACCTCGACCAACGACACGGCGATGCTTCTTGCATCGGGCAAACGCGGGCCGGCCGATCTCGACGAGTTCGCAAAGGCGGTGTTCGCGGCCTGCGACGAGCTGACGATGAAAATGGCGCGTGACGCGGAGGGCATGACCCGCATTGCCCGGCTGACGGTCACCGGCGCGGCTAACGACAATGAGGCCAGGATCGCGGCCAAGAACATCGTTGAAAACAACCTGGTGAAGTGCAGCTGGTACGGCGGAGATCCCTATTGGGGCCGCCTGATGGCCGCTGCCGGCTCGGCCGGGGTCGAGCTCGACGTCGCGCAGTCGCGTGTCGCTTACGGGGGCATCGTTGTCGCCAGCGGCGGCGCCGGGATCGAGCATGACGGGATCGCGCTCGCTCGGCACATGCTGGGCGACGAGGTCGAGATCGAAGTCCATCTCGGCGCCGGCAGGGCCTCCGCGCGAATGATCGGCATCGACCTGGGACCCGGCTACATCAAAGAAAATAGCAAGACGTCATGAGCGCCGCCGAAACGGCGCGCATCCTCGTCGAGGCGCTGCCGTACATCCGTCAGTTCGCCGGCAAGTCGATCGTCGTAAAGCTCGGCGGCGCGGCAATCGACCGCGAGTCGGACCTCGCGCTCGCCCAGGACGTGCTGCTGCTGCGGAGTGTCGGCGTCCGTTGTGTGCTGGTCCATGGCGGGGGTCCGCAAGTCGATACGATGCTCCGCCGCGTCGGCAAGGAGCCGGAGTTCAGGGACGGGCTTCGCGTCACGGACGGCGAGACTCTCGAGATCGTGCGCATGGTACTGGTCGGAAAGATCAACCGCGACCTCGTGGCCACGATCAACAGCCAGGCCGGCGAGGAACCGGTGGCCGTCGGCGTATCGGGCGAGGACGCGGGGCTGCTGACCGTCACGCCCGCGGATTCCGCCTTCGGATTCGTCGGCAACGTTACCCACGTCCGTGCGGAGCTGATCCATCGCCTGCTCGACGATGGTTTGACGCCGGTCATCTCGACCGTCGGCGCCAACGCCGAAGGACATCCGTACAACGTCAATGCCGACGAAGCCGCGCGTGCGATCGCGGTCGCCATGAAAGCGGAGAAGATCGTCTATCTGACCGCCGTTCCCGGCCTTCTGGACGACCCCAGCGATGAGACGACCCTCGTCCCGCGTCTCACCTCCGGCGAGCTTCGCGACCGCATCGACCACGAAAGCGTTGGGAAGGGCATGATCCCAAAGCTCAAGGCCTGCGCCGACGCGGTCGATCAGGGCGTCGGCTTCGCTCACATCATCGACGGACGCGTCCACCATTCGCTGCTGATCGAGCTCCTGACGGACCACGGTGTGGGCACCATGATCCGCAAGGAGAAAAGCTGGTGAGACATCTTCTTTCGATCCGCGACCTCACGGCTGCCGATTTGAATCAAATCCTGACCCTCTCGGAACAGCCCGCTCCGCGCCTGCTGCAGGACAAGGGCGTCGCCCTCTATTTCGAGAAGCCGAGCGCCCGCACGCGGAACTCGATGGAGATGGCCGCGGCGCAGCTTGGCGCTCATTCGGTCTATCTGCAGCCGAGCGAGCTTGGCATCGGCTCGCGCGAGAGCGTCGAGGACGTAACGCGCACGCTGGCCTGCTATCATGCGATCATCGCCGCGCGCGTTTTCGATCATGCACTGCTCGAGCAAATGGCGGCAGTGAACGCAGCGCCAGTGCTCAACATGCTGTCGGGTAGCGACCACCCGCTCCAGGCGCTCGCGGACCTGCTCACGATCAAGCAGCTGCTCGGACGGCTCGAAGGCGTGCGGGTCGCCTTTATCGGCGAGGGAAACAATGTGTCGCGTTCCCTGGCCGAAGCCTGCGCCCTCGCCGGGGCCGACTTCGTTGCTGCCAGCCCGGCCGGGCACGGGCTTGAAGGTGCGCTGAGCGATCCGCACGAAGCTGTCGAAGGGGCGGACGTTGTCTACACTGACGTCTGGGTGTCGATGGGCGGCAAGGACAGCGAGGACCGCCGCGCTCTGTTCGAGCCGTACCAGGTGGACGAAGCGCTGATGGCGCGCGCGCCGAACGCATGGTTCATGCACTGCCTTCCGGCCCATCGCGGTCAGGAAGTCACGGCGCCGGTGATTGACGGTCCACGCTCGGCGGTGTGGCGCCAGGCCGAGAACAGGATGCATACGGCGCGCGGCGCGATGCTTTGGATGATGGGCGTATCGCCCGAAACGGGAACCAAGAATGAAGAAGAAAATGAAGGTCGTGCTTGCTTATTCGGGCGGGTTGGACACGTCGATCATCCTGAAATGGCTCCAGACCGAGTATGATGCCGACGTCGTGACCTTCACGGCCGACCTCGGTCAGGGCGAGGAGGTCGAGCCGGCGAGGCGCAAGGCGGAGATGCTCGGCGTGAAACCCGAGAACATCTTCATCGAGGATCTGCGCGAGGAGTTCGTCCGCGACTTCGTCTTCCCGATGTTCCGCGCGAACACGCAGTACGAAGGCGATTACCTGCTCGGAACCTCGATCGCGCGGCCGCTGATCGCCAAGCGCCAGATCGAGATCGCGCGCCAGGTCGGCGCGGACGCGGTCTGTCACGGCGCGACCGGCAAGGGCAACGACCAGGTGCGCTTCGAGCTCGGCTATTATGCGCTCGAGCCGGACATCAAGGTCATCGCCCCGTGGCGCGAGTGGGCCTACCAGAGCCGTGAGGCGCTGCTCGATTTCGCCGAGAAGCACCAGATTCCCATCGCGAAGGACAAGCGCGGCGAAGCGCCGTTCTCGATCGACGCCAACCTGCTGCATTCCTCGTCAGAGGGGAAGGTGCTCGAGGATCCGGCTGCCGAGGCTCCGGAATATGTCCACCAGCGCAGCATCTCGCCCGAGGATGCGCCGGACAAGTCGACGACAATCACCATCGATTTCGAAAAGGGCGACCCGGTCGCGATCGATGGCAAGAAGTTGTCTCCGGCGGCGTTGCTGGCCAAGCTCAATCAGCTCGGCCACGACAATGGCATCGGCCGGCTCGACCTGGTCGAGAACCGCTTCGTGGGGATGAAGTCGCGCGGGGTTTACGAAACGCCCGGCGGGA
>JBKPJK010000232.1:0-2901 GCA_046730635.1 Pseudomonadota bacterium
CCCGCAACCGGAGCGATCGCGCGGATCTCCGGCGCTTCGCAGGCCAGGCGCCAACTCATCATCGCACCGTTCGACATTCCGGTCGCGAAGACTCGCCTCGGGTCGATGCTCGCCTGGCGTTCCGTGCGATGGATGACCTCACGGATGAAGCCGACGTCATCGACCTTGCCCTTCTCGGCGGGACCGCAACATTTCCCGGCGTTCCACGTCGCGAGAACGCCGCTCGGCCATCGGCTGAACCCGTTGGGAAAGACGGCGATGAAGCCGGCTTGATCGGATTTGCTGATCAGCCGGTACTTGGAATCGTCGGCCTGGAACGCCGCGTCGCCGCCTCCACCGTGGAGGGCGATCAGCATCGGTGTCGGATGTCCCGGTCGATAGCTGGGCGGGACATGAACGCGATACTCACGCGTGATTCCATTGTGGACGAAGCTGAAACGATAGTCGCCGGGTGCCGACACCCGCGTCATGTTCGGATCGGCAGGCGGGCCGGCCCGCACCTCCCGGGCGTGCTGCATGACCGGGCCGAGCCGATCGCCGCGCTGGGCGACTGCGGCACCGGCGATTGCTAACGTGACCGAGGAAAGCATCACGGAGCCGACAAGAAAACGTGACTTCATCACTAGGAGCCCTTTTTGCGAGTGCGAACTCCGGCTCAATTTTCATTTCGGCAGTTGAACGAAGTCTGATGCCCTCGTTGGTCGCTCGTTCATTTTTCTTAACGTCTGGCTAAGCGAGGTTCATCGCCTCGTTCGCGAGCGCCTCGGCCTGCAACAGCAGCGATTCATCGGCCTCCGCTCCAGGCGGCAGCGCTTCACGGCCGACGATGACCATGAGCGGCACGGCCATGGGCGTGATGCGGTCGAGCTCGACGTGCAGCATGGTCGCCGATGCACGATCAACCAGCCGGACCAAGCGGCCCAGCTCCGTCATTCGGCGGCGAGCATCGTCCCACGCGGCGCGGAGCAGCAGGTGCTCGGGCTCGTAGCGACGAAGCACGTCGTAAATGAGGTCGGTCGAGAAGCTGACTTGCCGCCCCGTTTTCCTTTTGCCCGGGTGCTGGCGCTCGACCAGCCCGCCGATGACTGCAACCTCGCGGAAAGCGGTCTTGAGCAGGAACGAGCTTTCGACCCATTCAACGAATTCCTGCTCGAGGATGTCCGCTGAGAAGAGCGATTTCGGATCGCGGATCGGTTCGAGGCCGTAGCAGGCGAGGCCATAGTCGTTGGCGACGAAACCGAGCGGCTTGAGCCCCGCCTTCTCCATGCGTTTGGTGAGCAGCATTCCCAGCGACTGGTGCGCATTCCAACCTTCGAAGCTGTAGGCGACCATGTAATGGTGGCCCTCGTGCGGGAAGGTCTCGACGAGCAGCTCGTGCGGCTCCGGCAGGACGGAACGCTCGCTCTGCACCTCCAGCCATTCGCTGACGTCCTCTGGAAAGCGATGCCAATCATTGCGATCGGCGAGCATCTGGCGGACCCGATTGGCGAGGTGCGTAGACATCGACATGCGCTGGCCGCCGTAGGTGACCGCCTGCGCCGACTTGCTGGACGCGTGGACGATGATGTCGGTGTCCTTGAACTGCTCGACTTCGAGGGCGAGTCCGGCGAAGAAGAAACGGTCGCCGGGCGTCAGCGCGGACGCGAACCCTTCTTCCACCGTTCCCAGCTTGCGGCCGTTCCGGAAGCGAACGGTGAGCAGCGGCTGCTCGACGATCACCCCGGCGTTGAGGCGGTGCTGCTGGGCTATGGCGGGCTTGGCGATCCGCCACATTCCGCCCGGCTCGGGCACAAGGCGGCGGAAGCGGTCGTAGGCTTTGAGCGCGTATCCGCCGGTCGCGATGAAGTTGAGAACCTCCTCGAACGTCTCCTGCTTCAGCCCGGCATAAGGGGCGGCGGACCGGATTTCGGCAAGCAGCTCGTCCTGCTGGAATGAAGACGCGACGGCCATTGCGAGAATGTGCTGGGCAAGCACGTCGAGCGTTCCGGGGCGAAAGACTTCTGGGTCGAGTTCGCCATCGTCGATGGCGTCGAGGGCCGCACGCGCTTCCAAATATTCGAAACGGTTGCCGGGGACGATCACGCCCTTGCTCGGCTCATCGAGACGGTGGTTGGCCCGGCCGATCCGCTGCAGTAGCCGCGAGCTGCCCTTCGGAGCGCCCATCTGGACGACCAGGTCGACGTCGCCCCAATCGATGCCGAGGTCGAGGCTGGCGGTCGCCACCAGGCCGCGAAGCTTGCCCGCGGCCATCGCCGCCTCGACTTCGCGCCGCGCCTCGACCGACAGGCTGCCGTGGTGGATGCCGATCGGAAGGCTCTGGTCGTTCTCGGTCCACAGCTTCTGAAAGATGAGCTCGGCGAGGCCGCGCGTGTTGGAGAAGACGAGGGTCGTCTTGTGCTGCTCGATGAGCCGCATCACGTCCGCGATCGCGTGGTAGCCGGAATGGCCGCCCCATGGGATCTTGTTCTCGGGAATGAGGATCGACAGGTCGGGCTCGGCACCGGGATCGCCGATCACCAGGTCGACAAGCTCCATGTCGGCGTCGGGCGCGAGCCAGGAGCGGTAGGCGTCGGGATCGCTGATCGTCGCCGAAAGGCCGACTCGGCGGAGGGCGGGGGCGAGCTTTTGCAGTCGCGACATGGACAGCGACAGGAGGTCGCCGCGCTTCTCCTTGGCGAAGCCGTGAAGCTCGTCGACGACGATGGTCTTCAAGCCTTCGAACATCTGCGGCGAATCGGGGTAGCTGAGCAGCAGGCTGAGCGATTCGGGCGTCGTCAGAAGCACCTGCGGCGGCTTGACCCGCTGCCGCGCCTTCCGGTCGGACGGCGTGTCGCCCGTTCGGGTCTCGACCCGGATCGGAAGCCCCATCTCTTCGATCGGACCGATGAGGTTGCGTTGGAC
>JBKPJK010000233.1:0-5191 GCA_046730635.1 Pseudomonadota bacterium
TGGACTTCACTCGGTGGACCGGCTGGATCGCGATGATGATCTTCCTTGCGGAGCTTGGCCTTGGCCTTGCCTACGCGTGGAAGAAGGGAGCGCTGGAATGGGAGTGATGCTCCGCCCCGACGAAGATCCGATGCCGAACGAGAATGAGCTCGCGCGGCTGGCAGGGTTCGTTCCGGGGGACATCGACCGGAAGCATCTCGAGGAACTTCGGCGCAACCTCGACGAGAAGGGTTTCATGATCACGACGGCCGAGGACCTTTTCACCTGGGCCCGGACCGGCTCCCTGTGGTGGATGACCTTCGGCCTGGCCTGCTGTGCGGTCGAGATGATCCACGTGAACATGCCGCGCTACGACCTCGAGAGGTTCGGGGCGGCTCCGCGCGCTTCTCCGCGCCAGTCGGACGTGATGATCGTCGCCGGCACGCTCTGCAACAAGATGGCTCCGGCGCTGCGCCGGGTTTACGCCCAGATGAGCGAGCCGCGCTACGTAATATCGATGGGCAGCTGCGCCAACGGCGGCGGTTATTATCACTACAGCTACAGCGTCGTTCGCGGGTGCGACCGGATCGTGCCGGTCGACATCTACGTCCCGGGCTGTCCGCCGACGGCAGAAGCGTTGCTCTACGGGATCCTGCAGCTCCAGCGGAAGATCCGCCGCGAAGGGACGATCGAGCGCTGATGCCAGTCCAGCTCGCAACCCACGTGCCCAAGACGGCACCGAACGACGGCGTCGTCGACGCAGCGCGCAGACTGCTCGGCGATGCGCTGACGGACGTCCACGAGCAGGTCGGGGAAATCATCCTGACGGTTCGCCGAGACCGCATCGTCGACGTGTGCCGCGCGCTGCGCGACACTCCGGGTCTCGAATATCAGCAGCTCATGGAGATCGCCGGCGTCGATTATCCGGAGCGAGCCGAGCGGTTCGACGTCAATTATTGCCTTCTTTCTTTGACCAAGAACCGGCGGATCATCGTGAAGGTCACGACCGACGAAGCGACCCCGGTTCCGAGCGTGACGGGACTTTGGCCTGTCGCCGGCTGGCTCGAGCGCGAAGTGTTCGACATGTACGGGGTCGCCTTCAGCGGCAACTCGGACCTCAGGCGCATCCTCACCGATTATGGCTTCGAGGGCTATCCGTTCCGCAAGGACTTTCCTCTGACCGGTCACGTCGAGCTGCGCTATTCCGAAGAGGAAAAGCGCGTGGTCTATGAGCCGGTCGCCCTCCCGCAGGATTTCCGCACGTTCGACTTCCTGATGCCGTGGGAAGGACCTGAGTACCGGCTTCCCGGCGACGAGAAGGCGACTGCTGAGGCCGGCGGCGCGCCATCGCCTGCTCCGGCGCCGAATGCACCTCCGCCGAAGAGCGAGAACCCGAAGACTCCCGCCAAGACGCCGAAGACCACCGACACCCCTTCCGACACTGGCGCAGGCAAGCCCGGCGACATCCAGGCGACCAAGGAAGCGCGCAAGCCGCGCGCGGCCAAGGCTGCAAAGGAAGTCAGCAAGCCGGCGGCGGGAACGGACCCGAAGCCGAAGGGACCGGGCCGTCCGCGTAAGGGTGGAGGCCCCGCATGACGGACACGCGTCCCGATCTTTTCGCGGAGTATAGCGGCGGCACCGGCGCTAAGCCGAAGAAGCCGCGACGCGTGGAAGTGAGCGTCGGCGGCGCGGCCGAGGGGCAGGACGTCGGCCATCCGCGCGATCCGGGCGACGAGGCGATCGGCAATTATACGATCAACTTCGGACCGCAGCATCCCGCGGCGCACGGCGTTCTCCGGCTGATCATGGAGCTGGACGGGGAGATCGTAGAACGTGTCGATCCTCATGTCGGGCTTCTCCACCGCGGCACCGAGAAGCTCATCGAGTACAAGACCTACGCGCAGGCGATCCCTTATTTCGATCGCCTCGATTACTGCTCGCCGATGTGCATGGAGCACAGCTTCGTGCTGGCCATCGAGAAATTGATGGGGCTCGAGATCCCGGTCCGCGCCCAGTACATCCGCACCTTGATGGCGGAGCTGACCCGCATCTCCAACCATCTACTCGCCCTTGGCAGCCACATCTTCGACGTCGGTGCGATGACGCCCAACCTGTGGCTGTTCGAAGTGCGCGAGGACACGCTGCAATTCTACGAGCGGGCGTCGGGCGCGCGGATGCATGCCAACTACTTCCGCGTCGGCGGCGTGCGCTACGATCTGCCGGAGAAGATGCTCGTCGACCTGCAGGACTGGCTTGATCACCGCCTGCAACTGTTCGAGGACGCGATCAGCCTCGTCGCCGACAACCGCATCTTCAAGCAGCGCAACGTCGACATCGGCATCGTCAGCAAGGAAGATGCGATCGCCTGGGGCTTCTCCGGCCCGATGATCCGCGCTTCGGGCATCCCGTGGGACATCCGCCGCTCCCAGCCTTACGAGGTCTATGAACGGATGGACTTCGACATCCCGGTCGGAACCAGCGGCGACTGCTACGACCGCTTTATGGTGCGCGTCGAGGAAGTGCGGCAGTCGGCGAAGATCATGCGCCAGTGCCTCAAGGAGATGCCGAAGGGACCGGTCGGAAGCGAGGATCGCAAGGTCTTCCCGCCCTCGCGCACGGAAATGAAGACCTCGATGGAGGCCTTGATACACCACTTCAAGCTCTACACTGAGGGCTATCACGTGCCCGCAGGCGAAGTGTATGTCGCGACCGAGAGCCCGAAGGGGGAGTTCGGCGTCTATCTCGTCGCCGACGGCACCAACCGGCCCTATCGATGCAAGATCCGTCCGACCGGCTTCTCGCACCTGCAGGCGATGGACTTCATGATGAAGGGCCACATGCTCGCGGATACGACCGCCGTGCTCTCCGCGATCGACGTCGTGTTCGGGGAGGTGGATCGGTGAGCCTCGACCGCAAGCGAATCATTCTAGCTGGATCGGTGCTCGCGGGCGCTGCGATCGCTGGCCTGGCTATGGCGCCGCTGTTCGTGAAGGGCATGTCGCCGGTCACTTCCGGCGTGATCGTCGGCGTCGTCGGGGTGATCTGCCTTGCGGGCGTCGGCTTCGGCATCTGGGACGCGCGGCGGATCGAGGCCAAGCGCAAGGCCAAAGAACAAATCTGGATGAAGCACTGATGGCCGGTCAGGCAGGAATTCTTGACAGCCCCGAGCAGCGCGCACGCTGGGAAGGCTTCCAGTGGACGCCGGAAAATGCCCGCAAGGCGAAGGAATTCATCTCCTTCTATCCGGCAGGGCGCCAGGTCTCCGCAGTGATCCCGCTGCTCGACCTCGCGCAGCGGCAGGTGGGGGCGGAGACGAACACGCAGGGCTGGTTGCCCATCCCCGTCATGGAGTATGTCGCGAAGGAGCTGGATACCTCGTACATCCGCGTGCTCGAGGTCGCGACTTTCTACACGATGTTCAATCTCGAGCCGGTCGGCCGTTTCCACGTGCAGGTGTGCGGGACGACGCCATGCATGCTTGCGGGATCCGACGACATGTTCAAGGCGTGCGCCAAGCGCGGCCTCAAGAAGGGCAAGACGACCGACGACGGGCTGTTCACCCTGACAGAGGTCGAGTGCCTCGGCGCCTGCGCCAATGCACCGATGGTCCAGATCAACGACGACAATTACGAGGACCTAACTGAGGAGAGCATGGGCGCCGTCCTCGATGCGCTCGCACGTGGCGAACGTCCGAAACCGGGTCCGCAGGACGGCCGCCAGACGAGCTGCCCCGAAGGCGGACCGACCACGCTCAAGAAGATGGCCGAGCGCAACTACGACTATCGCCCGCAGTGGGGCGGCAGCCCGGCAGCCGGGGAGGGTGCTCAGTGATCGGTCTCATCGTCGCCGTGATCATCGGGATCCTGCTGATCGGCCTCGTCCTCAAGGTCCTGAAGATCGCGATCATCCTCGCGCTGTGCGTCGGAATCGCGATGTTTGCGCAGAACAAGTTGGGCCAAAACCGGGATTCCGGCCGGCTGAAATGACGATCGTCGCCATCATCGTCGCGCTCGTGCTCGCGTTCCTCGCCTTCCGGTTCATCGTCGGAATGGCGAAGTTCGCGGTGCTCGGCGTCATCGTGCTCATCGGGCTGTTTGTGGCGCACCAGGCGGGAGCGTTCTGATGGGTTACACCGGGCCCCTCGCGGACAAGGACCGCATCTTCACCAACCTCTACGGCTTCCAGGAGCCGTGGCTGAAGGCGGCGCAGCAGCGCGGCGACTGGGACAATACCAAGGCGCTGATGGCCATCGGCCAGGACGCGATCATCGACGCGGTCAAGGCGTCGGGTCTTCGCGGCCGTGGCGGCGCGGGCTTCCCGACCGGCATGAAATGGAGCTTCATGCCCAAGGAGCCGAAGCCCGGTAAGCCGAACTTCCTGGTCATCAACGCCGACGAATCCGAGCCCGGATCGTGCAAGGACCGCGAGATCATCCGTCACGACCCGCACAAACTGCTCGAAGGCGCGCTGATCGCGGCCTTCGCGATGCGTGCGCGGGCGGCCTACATCTACATCCGCGGCGAGTTCATCCGCGAGACCGAGGTTCTTCGGAAGGCGGTCCAGGAATGCTATGACGCCGGCCTGTTCGGCAAGAATGCCGCGGGCTCAGGCTACGACTTCGACCTGTTCGTGCACCGCGGCGCCGGCGCCTATATCTGCGGCGAAGAAACCGCGATGCTGGAAAGCCTCGAGGGCAAGCAGGGCAAGCCGCGGCTCAAGCCCCCATTCCCTGCGGGAGCGGGTCTCTACGGCTGCCCGACGACGGTCAACAACGTCGAGAGCATCGCCGTCGTCCCGACCATCCTGCGCCGTGGCGCGGAATGGTTCGCCGGCTTCGGGCGCGAGAAGAACGAGGGCACGAAGCTCTTCCAGATCTCGGGCCACGTGAACTGTCCGTGCACGGTCGAAGAGACCATGTCGATTCCGTTCCGCGAGCTGATCGATCGGCACGCCGGCGGCATTCGCGGCGGCTGGGACAATCTGCTGGCCGTGATCCCGGGCGGATCGTCCGTTCCGCTGGTCCCGGCTGCGGAGATCATGGACGCGCCGATGGACTTTGACGGACTGAAGGCGCTGGGCTCCGGCCTCGGCACGGCCGCCGTCATCGTCATGGACAAGTCGACCGACATCGTGCGCGCGATCAGCCGAATCAGCTATTTCTACAAGCATGAGAGCTGCGGCCAGTGCACGCCGTGCCGCGAGGGCGCGGGCT
>JBKPJK010000234.1:0-1283 GCA_046730635.1 Pseudomonadota bacterium
TCGACAGCCTTCGTGACGCCGCCTCGAACGGGCGCCGTGCGATTGCTGCATTGGAAGTGCGCTACCGCGATTCGACCGGGATCAGCTCGCTGAAGATCCGCCACAACGCGGTGCTCGGCTATCATGTCGAAGTTTCGGCGAAGCATGCCGACCGGCTGATGGCGCCTGAAAGCGGCTTCACGCATCGCCAGACCCTCGCGGGAGTCGTCCGCTTCAACTCGCCCGAACTGCACGAGGAGGCGAGCCGGGTTATTGAGGCAGGAGCCCATGCGCTTGCGGCAGAGGCGGCCCATGCAGAGGAGCTGACGATGCTCGCCGTGGCCGTCGCTCCGCAAATCACCGCGACGGCGGAAGCGATTGCGCGAATCGACGTTGCGGCGAGTCACGCTCATCGCGCCGCGGAAGGCAGCTGGGCCTTGCCGCAGCTCACCGACGACCCCTGCCTCGAGATCGAGGCCGGGCGCCACCCCGTCGTCGAGGACGCGCTGCGACAGACTGGCGACCGCTTCGTTGCCAACGACCTTTCGGTCGGCGCCAGCGACCGGCTGTGGCTGATCACCGGCCCCAACATGGGCGGCAAGTCGACCTTCCTCAGGCAAGCTGCTCTCATCACGGTTCTCGCGCAGTCCGGAAGCTTCGTCCCCGCGGCGCGCGCGAAGGTGGGGATCGTCGATCGCCTCTTCAGCCGTGTCGGCGCATCGGACAATCTCGCGCGCGGCCGCTCGACCTTCATGGTCGAGATGGTCGAAACGGCCGCGATCCTCGCCCAGGCTACCGCCAAGAGCCTCGTCATCCTCGACGAGATCGGGCGCGGCACCTCGACCTATGACGGCCTCGCCATCGCCTGGGCGGTAGTCGAGGCGATGCACGACCAGGTGAAGTGCCGGACCCTTTTCGCGACCCACTATCATGAGCTGACGCGGCTCGCCGGAAGGCTCGATTGCCTGTCGCTCCACCACGTCCGCGCACGCGAGTGGAAAGGCGATCTCGTCCTTCTCCACGAGGTCGCCGACGGCGCGGCTGACCGAAGCTACGGAATTGCCGTCGCCAAGCTTGCGGGTCTTCCTAGCGCAGTGGTCGCGCGTGCGAAGTCGGTGCTCGCAAAGCTCGAAGCAGGCCGCGACGCGACGGGAGGCATTGCCGCCGGCCTCGACGATCTGCCGCTCTTCGCCGCAACCGCCGAGCCCGAGCATGGCCCCGATCCGCTCACCCGCGCGCTCGACAGCATCGACCCCGACAGCCTGACTCCGCGCGAGGCGCTCGAACATCTATATCGGTTGAAG
>JBKPJK010000235.1:0-2315 GCA_046730635.1 Pseudomonadota bacterium
CTTTGATTGGTTCGGAATCGCGCGCTGTCTCTCAGGCGCGCTAAAGTCACTGGAGGTCGCCGAGCGGCGCGATTCACGTTGGATCGCGCCGGCGTGCTGGACCTGTCCGTCACTGTGGAGATCGGTGGAGATCGGGGATAACGCGGCAGCTGCCGTTCCCTTTATGTTCCGCCACGCGTAATCACCACTCCATGTCCTACAAGCATGTCGGCACGGCCGGCGATCTCGTCCGCTTCGGGTGCGCGCTGAAGGTCGAGTGCACCTTCTGCGGCGCGGCTTGGACGTGGAACGGGGTCGACGTCTACAACGTCCACGGCAACCGCCAGCTCAACCAGCTCGCCCGCCGCCTCAAATGCCGCCGCTGCAAGAAGAAGGAAGCGAAGGTCACGGTCCTCGACCCGGTGTGGCCGAGCCTCGTCGGCACCGACCGCAGCGAGCCCGACGCATAAAGTCGCGCGAGCAGTGCGAAGGGATGCCGGGAGCCGGCCGACTGGTCGGCACAGCCGAACCCGATCGACGTCACCAGATTCACTCGCGTGACGGCTCATCCGCCGGTTGCTCGGCCTGCGTCAGGGCGAGATACCCAGCTGCCACTCCTGCGCGGCCGCGCGCTCCTCGGGAGTGGGCATGCCGAGGATCCAGATGCTCGGCTGGCTATGCAGGTGCGCGACGTCGGCCGAGGCCATCGGGCTTTCGAACGACACGCCGCACTGGCCGCCCTGCACCCATACGACATGTCCGAACGAATGGACTCCGTCGGCCCTGAACATGACTTCCTCGCCCTCGGCCGGCAGCTCCGGCGCGCTCAGCCTTGCGCCGGTGCTCGACAGATTGACGAGGCCGACGCGATAGTCGCTCGTGATCGTCGAAAGCGTGCCGAGGACCGGCACCTCGCTGCGCGCTGACCCGCGGCGCCCGCCGCCCTTGGCCTTACCGAAACTCATAACCCGGACCTCCTGACATGGGGTCCCCCGCCACCGCCTGGGTTAAGCCCGATCTGGTTAGCCGATTGTCACGCCAAGTGGTTAATTTCACTGGATTCTTGCTAACCTGCATTAGGGTAGACGCTGTCCGGCGCCTCGCCTCGGGCCGTGACCGGCACGCTACATGTAGGACAAATTCTTCGCTCGAGTGGGTTCCGCTTGGACCTGAAAACTAACCTGAGTTGTTAGTGCCGCGTTGTTGTCGAACTAGCGGCCGTTATCATGTCGAAAGATCCTTTGGACGGAATGAGGGCGCGGATTTCCCAGTGCCGCAGGCTGGCGAACAGCACGACCGATGCCCGCGCCCGGGATGCGCTCAACCAGATGGCCGAGGAGGGCGAAGCCGATCTGAGACGGCTTGAGGCCGAGCGTGCAGCCCACGAGCAGACTCCGCAGACCAACCTCGATGGGCCGCCGCCGACGGCCTGAGAAGCGTCCGCCTTCGTTACCGCTCGTCTCACCGTAAAGACCGCAAAACAGGGACTTTTACGTCTGGCCACGGCAGCGCCCCGTCGTCATTGAGGCGCCACCAAGCAGATGGCTGCAAGTGCGGTTATGTGCTCCCGGGCGGACATGCCCCCGTCCGCCCGGGCTTGGTCCTTCAGCCCTTGAAACCAAATTCCGAGGTCCTCGTTTGGGTGGCGAAACGGCCGCCTTGGCGGTCAAGGATCGAGGATTTGTTCGCGTGGCGGACTACAGGCTTTATGGCCTCGACGGGGTCAGGAAGGTCGCGTCCGGCGAGTGGTTTGAAGCCGAGGATGACCAGGCCGCGATCGAGGTCGCGAAGAAGATGATGGACGGGCACGACTGCGAGCTGTGGCAGGGCCGCAGGCTGGTCGCGCGCATCCCGCGGCAAACCAGGCCGTTGTAAGGAAGGGAAATCCCGACCCGGGTGCTGCGGCAAAACCCGCGCTCTCGCCTCAGGACCTTTACCGCTCGGGCCTTTCCGAATTGCGCGCCATCGCGGCGAGGCAGATATTGCGAGCATGGGGCCGAAGGATCGAGATTATTTCATGCTGCGCGCCCGCCAGGAGCGGCGGGCTGTGGTTTGCAGCACGGGCGAGGTGCGCCGGCGCCACGAGGAGCTGGCCTGCGCCTACGAGATGCGCGTCGTCTACATCGATCGCGGCCTGATCGGCCCGGATTCCGACGTTCCCGCGATGGATCAGCCCGAGCGATTCCCTCACTTCATCCTTGCCTGACTTGTCCTCAAGCAAGTTGTTGACCGACTCGTTTCGCCTCCGATATTTTCCTGCTCGACGTTGTTTCACCCGGAGTATTCGGGGGATGGCCAAGTACATCGTGTATCGGCTCAACGAGGCTGGCAAGATC
>JBKPJK010000236.1:0-1413 GCA_046730635.1 Pseudomonadota bacterium
CTCTTGAACTGAGCGCCGCGGCTCAGCTGCCATCGATCGAGCAGCCATAAGAGCCCAGCGAGCAACGGCGGCATGACGAGGACGCCGCCCACCAGCCCGTGCGTGAAGCCGCGATGGATGGCGAGCGGGTCCCAGGGGGCATTGCCGAGGAAGACGTCGATGTCGGGCATGTTCGCCCCGAGGATCAACGCGGCCAGCCCCTTGCGCGTCTTCGCCTTGAGACCCGCCTGGCCGAGCGCCCAGCCGGCGAGCGAATGGGTGAGATTGTCCACTTAGGCGGCGCGCGTCAGAGCTGGTGCGGCTCTTTCTCGACCTGCCAGGTCTGGCCCTTGGAGACGAGTGCCTGGAGGTCCGCCTTCTTGCCGGACGCTGCGGCCCTGTTTTGCTCGATCACGGCCGCTTCGAAGGTCGGAGCGGGATTTTCGTAGATCACGCCAAGCGCGACCGGAAACCCCTCATGCGGCATCAGGATCAGCATCGCCGCAACGCCGCGATTGGTGGGATCGTGCGTGATGACGGAAGGATCGTCTCCATCGACGACCTTGAGCGCAAGCCGCTCGGTATCGAGCGCGAGGCCCTTGGTGCCGTTGGCGAACAGCATTTTCTCCCCCGGCTTCAGCCACAGCTGCTTTTCCGCCGCAACCTCGCGCTCGGTGAAGCTGGCGAACACGTCGTCGTTGTAGACGACGCAATTCTGGTAGATCTCGACGAAGCTCGCGCCCCTGTGCGCATGCGCAGCCTTGAGGACCTCGGGCAAGTTCTTGTGGACGTCGATGCCGCGGGCGATGAACCGGGCGCCCGATCCCAAAGCGAAGGCGCACGGCGTCACCGGCCGATCGACCGAGCCGAACGGCGTCGAGGGCGAGCGTGTGCCGACGCGGCTGGTGGGTGAATATTGGCCCTTGGTGAGCCCGTAGATCTCATTGTTGAACAAGAGGATCTGGCAGTCGAGGTTGCGGCGAAGCACGTGCATCGTGTGGTTGCCACCGATCGACAGCGCATCGCCGTCGCCGGTGATGATCCAAACGTCGAGCTCCGGATTGGCCAGCTTCACTCCCGTCGCGACCGCCGGCGCGCGGCCGTGGATCGTGTGGAAGCCGTAGCTCGCCATGTAATAAGGAAATCGGCTCGAGCAGCCGATGCCGCTGATGAACACCGTCTTCTCGCGCGCGACGCCGAGGTCGGGCATCGTCCGCTGCACCGCTTTCAGCACCGCATAATCGCCGCAGCCGGGGCACCAGCGGACCTCCTGATCCGATGCCCAGTCCTTGGCGGTGGTAATGGTGGTCATGTCATTCATCAGTGCGGCCTCAGCCAGTAGATCAGCAGGATGATGGCGATGAGCATGATCACCATCGGGAATACGTTCAGCGGCTTCACGCGAATGGTCCCAATGTTCGCACTCACGAGCCC
>JBKPJK010000237.1:0-2063 GCA_046730635.1 Pseudomonadota bacterium
TGCTTGGTCAGGTAGAGCGTCAGCAGCGCCCGCATGCCGTAATAGCCGAAGCGCTCCCACATCTCGGTGGTGAACAGGCGCGCAAGCTGGCGCGGGTGGCCGAACCACGTCTCTTTTCTTGCAGGATCGGTACGCCCCGAAGCAGGCGAAAACGGTTCTTCAACGGCTGGCGTGTCGACCATCCGGCATGTCTCCCCTATGCGCAGCCCGCGCGGGGCGCGACCGTAACGACCAAATTCGGCTTGTGAAGCGGATTGTTGCCGAGCGCCGACGCTCTTATTGCCCCGGTGGATGCTCAACGACCGTTCATCGATCCTCTCGCTTTTAGAGACCCGTCGTTCCGCCAAGCCGCGCGAACTCCTCGACCCAGGTCCGACGCAGGCCGAGCTCGAGCGCATGCTGACGATCGCCGCACGCACCCCGGATCACGGCAAGCTCTGCCCGTGGCGCTTTGTGACGGTCGCAGAAGACCAACGCGACGCATTCGGGGCGGTCCTCCGCAAAGCACTGGTGGAACATGATCCCTGTGCGACGATCGCGCATCATCAGAAGGAAGACGAATTCGCTCACTATGCCGGCCAGCTCGTGGTGCTCGTCTCGGCGCCGACGCCCGACCACAAGATCCCCGTCTGGGAGCAGGAGCTCTCTTGCGGCGCGGCGGGAATGAACTTGCTGATGGCAGCTCACGCGCTGGGCTATGTCGCCGGTTGGGTGACCGGTTGGCGCGCCTATTCGGAAACCGTCCAGCGCGCCTTTTGCGATCCCGGCGAGCGGATTGCGGGTTTCATTTTCATCGGTCAGCCCAGCCGCGAGATTGAAGAACGGCCGAGACCGCCGGTTGGATCGGTTTGGAAAGCGTGGCAGCCGCCAAGCTTCTAGATCTCCGGTTGAATTTTATGCGATCCGCTGTATTATAACAGCATGACGCTCGGAAAACAGCACGACAAGCCCGTCTACGTTCGATTGCGCGAGACGATCGCCGACGCGATCCTTGCCGGAAAATATTCCGATGGCGACCCGCTCCCGTCGGTTCGTGCGCTTGCCGCCGACGAACAGGCGAACCCCCTCACGGTGGCGAAAGCCTATCAGGGCTTTCAGGACGAAGGCCTGATCGTCGTGAAGCGCGGCGTCGGCATGTTCGTGGCGGCCGGAGCCCGTGCCCGGCTCCGGGACTCGGAACGGTCTCGCTTCCTCAAAGAAGAATGGCCCCAGATTCGCGCACGGATGAAGCGCCTGGGCATCGACGGCGTAGAGCTGATGGAGCGCGAGCGAGCCTGATATTCCCGCCGGTCGGAATATCCTTTAGCCGCAATGCGTGGAAACGCGCGTCCTTCCCTACAGCGACGAGGTGATCGCCGAGGCCGCGCGCCTGATCCTCGCGGGTCAGCCAGTCGCTGTCCCGACCGAGACGGTCTACGGCCTTGCTGCGGACGCGACGAACCCGGAAGCCGTTGCGCGAATCTACGAAGCGAAGGGACGGCCAAGCTTCAACCCGCTGATCGTTCACGTGGCAGATCTTCAGTCCGCGATGAGGATCGCCGATTTCAGCGACGAAGCGCTGGACCTGGCCAATAGGTACTGGGCTGGGCCGCTAACCCTCGTGGTTCCACTCCGGCCCGACGCGGCGATCGCATCGATCGTAACGGCAGGCTTGCCCACAGTCGGAATTCGCCTGCCTGCGCATCCAGCCATGCAGAAGCTTTTACGCGCCGTCGGCCGCCCCCTAGCCGCACCCTCTGCGAATGCCAGCGGGTCGATCAGCCCGACGCGTGCCGAGCATGTGCTGAAAAGCCTTGGCGGCCGAATCCCGCTGATCGTTGACGCCGGAGCAACCGAGCGCGGCCTGGAATCGACGATCGTCGCGGCGACGGGCGGCCCCCTCCGACTGTTGCGCCTCGGCCCGATCCAGCTCGACCTGGGCGTCGGCGGCTCAGACAGGATCGAAGCGCCGGGTCAGCTTGCAAGCCATTACGCCCCATCCAAGCCGCTTCGTCTCAACGCCGCTTCTTGCGAACCCGACGAATTCTGGATCGGCTTCGGTTCCAGCGGTGGAGATGCCAACC
>JBKPJK010000238.1:0-8083 GCA_046730635.1 Pseudomonadota bacterium
GTACGATCGTGCGTTTGCCCTCGTCCGAGTCGATCAAGTCGGCGAGGCACTTCAAGAGCGTCGTCTTGCCGGCGCCATTGCGGCCGATCAGCGCAAGGCTATCACGCTCGCCGACATAAAGGTCGAGGCCGCGGAACAGCCAGCCCTCGCCCTGGATAAGACCAAGGCGTTCGTAAGAAAGGATGGGCGCCGCCATGCGAGCGCCGTAGACAATGATGCATACGAGTGGAAAGTGTGGCTTCTCCGCCACTTGCCGTAACCCTGAACGGCGCCGTGCGGCGCTATTCATAGGCTATTCAATGCGGGGTGGTAGAAAGGCTGGAAACGAGAGTCGCGTAAATGGCTATTTTCCGTACCCTTCTGGCTGCCGCGCTCGGCGCCGGCATATTCAGCGCTCCGGCTCTGGCGGAGCGCCCGCACAATCGCGGTCCGCAGATGCAGCAGCCGATGGGGCCGCACCGGGAGCAGGAGCGGGCGTTCGAAGGGCGGCGCGACGGCCGGTCCATGCCGCTTCCCCAGCTCGAGCAGCGTGTGATGCCGCTCATGGGTGGTGCCGACTATCTGGGCCCCGAGTTCAACGGCGGGACGTACCGGATGAAGTTCATCCAGAACGGGCGCATGATCTGGGTCGACGTCGATCCGCAAACCGGCCGGATCATTCGCCGCTCCCGGGACCATTGATCTTTCAGCCGATTGACATTTGCCGACGGCCTCCCAGTTGTTCCGGATAAGCAACTTCTCGCCGCAAGACGGGTTGACGGCGAAGATGAACAGGTCCGGGGAGCTTGAATGCGTGTTCTGATCGTCGAAGACGAACCCAATCTCGGCCGCCAACTGCGCTCGACGCTGGAGGGCGCCGGCTATGCGGTCGACCTCGCGACCGACGGCGAGGACGGCCACTATCTTGGCGCCACCGAAAGCTACGACGCCGTGATCCTCGATCTCGGACTTCCCGAAGTCGACGGCCTCACCGTGCTGGACCGCTGGCGCAAGGAAGGTCGCAAGATGCCGGTCCTCGTGCTCACGGCGCGCGACAGCTGGTCCGACAAGGTCGCGGGTCTCGACGCCGGCGCCGACGACTATCTCGCCAAGCCATTCCAAACCGAGGAGCTTATTGCCCGGTTGCGTGCTCTGATCCGGCGCTCGTCGGGCAATGCCAGCAGCGAACTGAACGCCGGCGACATCCGGCTCGACACGCGCTCCGGCAAGGTCACCAAGGCCGGCGAACCGGTCAAGCTCACCGCCCAGGAATACAAGCTCCTCTCCTACCTGATGCATCACAAGGGCAAGGTGGTCAGCCGGACGGAGTTGATTGAGCACATCTATGATCAGGATTTCGATCGCGATTCCAACACGATCGAAGTGTTCGTCACGCGCATCCGCAAGAAGCTCGGCCCTGACGTGATCACGACGATCCGCGGCCTCGGCTATTCGCTGGAGGAACCGCGGGCTTGAACGTCGAAAGCCCCGCGGCTCCCGCCGCGGCGGCGGATGAGCGTGCCAGCAGGAAAACGCTGCGAGAGCGCCGCCGCACGGGCTCGCTCAGCCGGCGCATGATCGTCGTTGCCGCAGTGTGGATCGCGGCGCTTCTTCTCATCGGAGGCTTTGCGCTCGATCGCGTTCTTTCGCGGTCGATCGTCGACAATTTCGATACCCAGCTGACGCTGATCCTCAAAGGCATGATGGGCGCTGCGGAAATCGGTCCGGACGGGGAGGTTCGGTTCAGCAGACCGCCAGCGGACCAGAGATTCATTGAACCCTATTCGGGCCTGTACTTTCAGATCAGCGGCGCGGGCACGGACACTTTCCCGTCGCGTTCGCTGTGGGACCGGCGACTGCGCGTCAACCTGACGCACGTCGACCTCAAGGGACACCTTTACGACAGCAACGAATTTTCCACTTCCGGCCACTCGGAGCCCGTCCGCATCGCCGAGCGGGACGTCATACTCCCCGGCTCGAACGTCCGCTGGCGGTTCCAGGTCGCCCAGTCGCGCGAGACGATCGACCAGCAGATCCACCGGCTACGCTCGACGCTCGTGTGGAGCTTCACGGCGCTCGGAGTTGGCCTACTGGTGCTCGCGACGCTGCAGACCCTGTTCGGCTTGTGGCCGCTGCGCCGCGTACGCCAGGAGGTCGCGGCCATCCGTTCCGGCGAGAAGACCCGCATCAGCCAGGATTTCCCGACCGAAATCCGGCCGATGACTGAAGAGATCAACCAGCTCCTCGAGCATAATGAGGACCAGGCGGAGGAGGCGCGGCGTCACGCCGGCAATCTTGCCCACGCGCTCAAGACGCCGCTGACCGTGATCACGAACGCAGCGACTGCGCATGCGCCCGACCTCGCCGACACGGTGTGCCGCGAGGCCCTAGTCATGCGACGCCAGGTGGACCACCACCTCGCCCGCGCCCGAGCCATCGGCAGAAGAGCCTCGTCCCAGGCGCGTGCCACGGTCTGGGAAAGCCTCGAAGCCGTTCAGCGAGCGCTCGACCGTCTCTACGAAAACGTCACCGTAGACATTGCCGGCGATCATCAGGCGCAGGTCCGCGTCGAACGCCAGGATCTGGACGAGATGCTCGGCAATCTGATCGAAAATGCCGCCAAATATGGCGGCGGCCGAGTCTTCGTCACTGTCGAATCGAAGGGGACGATGGTCGATATACTCGTCGAAGACGATGGCCCCGGTATCCCCGAATCCGAACGGGAGTCTCTGTTCGCGCGTGGTGCGCGCCTCGACACCGGTAAGCCCGGCACCGGCCTCGGACTTGCGATCGTCCGGGATGTTGCGGAAATCTACGGCGGACGAGTGGCCCTTGAAGAAAGCGAGGATCTCGGCGGCGTGCTGGCTCGGCTGACCCTTCCGGCCGGCTGACTATTCCGCGGCCGCCGCGGTTTTTGGGGCGTCCAAGATTCGCGTCAACACGGCTTCGAGCTTGTTGGCCGTGAACGGTTTCAGCAGGATTTCGACGCCTTCCGGGCGATCCCGGATGGAATCGGCTTCGGCATAGCCGGTGATGATCAGCGCCGGAACGCCCGGACAGATTTCCCGCGCGCTGCGGAGAAAGTCGGTCCCCGACAAACGCGGCATCGCATAGTCGCTGATCATCACGTCGTAATTGCAGTCGCCGTCTTCGAGGCGCTTGAGCGCTTCATTGCCGTCGGCGGCCTCGATGACCTCGTGACCCGCATCTTCGAGAACGGCAGCAGTCGTGCTCCGAACCTCCAGATGATCGTCGACCAGGAGGATGCGCAGCTTCCGCGTGGATTTGGCGCGCGGTTCCTCCTTCGGCGGCGACGCCGCGGCTTCTTGGCCGTGCGGCGAGCGAGGCAGCAGGAGCTCGGCGGTCGTGCCATGTCCGAGGTCGCTGCGGATTCGAAAGGCTCCGTTGGATTGTTTCGCGAACCCGTAGACCATCGGAAGTCCAAGGCCGCTGCCCTTGCCGAGCTCCTTGGTGGTAAAGAAGGGCTCCAGCACCTTCTCCAGCACGTCGGGCGCAATACCGCTCCCGGTGTCGCTCACCGATAGCGACACATAATCTCCGGACGGCAGTTCGGCCCAGTTCGCGTCACTCACTTCCCGATTTTCGGCCGTGATCGTCACCGTGCCGCCCGCGGGCATTGCGTCGCGCGCGTTAATGATGAGGTTGACCAGTGCGAGTTCGAGCTGGGCCTGATCGGCGAAGACGTTCCAGGCCGCGTCTCCCGCCTGCCATTCGATGTTGACGAGGCCGCCAAGCGTGTGGGTCAGCAGATCCGACACGGCATCCTGCAGCGTATGCAGCTCGATCGGCTTCGGCTCGAGCCGCTGGCGGCGAGCGAAGGCAAGGAGGCGTTTCACCAGCTCACTGCCCTGTTCGGCGGCGCGCTTGGTCATCGTCAGGACCTTGCGCTGGTCGTCGCTGAGTTCCGCCCGCTTGTCGAGCAACCCGAGCCCGCCGATCACGGCCGCAAGCAGGTTGTTGAAGTCGTGCGCAATACCACCGGTGAGTTTGCCGATCGCGTCCATTTTCTGCGCTTGCACGAGCTGGCTTTCGAGCAGACGCTGCTCGCTGATGTCCGTGAGCGTTCCGGCGAATTCGACCGGCCGCCCGTCCGCGTCTCTGAGAAGCACCGCTTGATCGAGGAAATGCTTATAGCTGCCGTCGGCGGCCATCCAGCGATATTCGATCGAGGACCGGCCGCTCTTCCGTCGTGCCTCGATCGCGGCGATCGTCCGGTCGCGATCCTCCGGGTGAAGGCGCTCCGACCAGATGTTCGGGTGCTTGGCGATATGGTCGTAGTCGAAGCCGGTGATCGCGACGAAGTCGCCGCTCAGATAGTTCGGACGCCGCGGATGAGCCTCGTACGGCTCCAGGTAAAGGACCATCGGGAGCGATTGAATGATGGCGGCCTGGCGCTGCTCCGCACGGCGAAGCTCCTGTTCCGCGCGCAACCGTTCTGCATTCGCGCGCAGGTTCTCATCGAGAAGGGCCTGTTCCTGCCGGGCCTTGCGTTCGATCTCCTTGGTCTTGGCGAACAGGTCGACGAACACCGCGATCTTCGAGCGCAGCACGACCGGATCGACCGGCTTGAAGACATAATCGACCGCGCCCATCGCGTAGCCGCGCAGCAGGTGCTCCGTTTCCTTGTTGACCGCGGACAGGAAAACGATCGGGATGCCCTTGGTCTGCTCTCGCTCGCGGATGATCTGGGCGGTCTCGTAACCGTCCATTCCAGGCATGTAGACGTCGAGCAGGATGACGGCGAATTCACCCTTCAGGAGGTGGCGAAGCGCCTCCTCGCCCGACTTCGCTGTCACGATTTCGCCGACGTCCTCCAGAATGCTCTGGACGGCCAGCAGGTTGCGCTCGTCGTCGTCGACGAGCAGGACGCGCGGACGCTCCGGCTCGCCGAGCTTGTCGACGGCTTGCCCCGGTTCGTACGGCTGCACCGGTAGATCCTCGATCCGGACGCCCACCCTTATTCCGCCGCCTCCAACGGGATCGGAGAAGCAGCGGCGGCCGCAGCCTCACGCGAACGAGCCACCCAGACGCGCAGCAATGCAAGCAGCAGCTCGATGTCGACGGGCTTGGCGATATAGTCGGACGCACCGGCGTCGAGGCACTTCTGCCGGTCGCCCTTCATCGCTTTGGCCGTGACCGCGATCAGCGGCAGGTCCGCAAGCTCGGCTCGCTTGCGGATCTCCTGCATGGTCTCATAGCCGTCCATCTCCGGCATCATGATGTCGATCAACGCGACATCGACGTCGGGCGTCTGTTCGAGGATCAGGATGCCGTCCTTCCCTCGTTCCGCGTGAAGCACTTCGACGTCATGGCTTTCGAGGACGCTCGTGAGCGAGAAGATGTTCCGAATATCGTCGTCGACGATCAGCACCTTCGCGCCGGCAAGCTCCGGCACTTGCAGGGTGGAGGGCCGCGACGCGGCCTTCTTGCGCTTCGGCTTGTTTGCCGTGCCCTGCTCGTGAAGCTCCTTGAACACGCGGACCAACTCGCCGCGCTCGGCGGGCTTCTCGGTGATCCCAAACGCGCCCATGCCGATCACCGACTTGCTGCGATCGACGCCCGAAATGACGTGAATCGGAACATGGCTCGTCTGCGGATCGTGCTTGAGCAGATCGAGCAGCACGAAGCCATCGATGTCTGCAAGTCCGAGATCGAGGGTGATGGCCGTCGGCTGAAGCTTGCGGGCCATCGCTAGGGTCCCGGCGCCGGCGGTGGACACGACCCCCTTCAGCCCAGCCTCGTGCGCGGCGTCGAGGAGGATCGACGCAAAGGTAGGATCGTCCTCTACAATCAGCACGAACGGATCTTTTCCAAGATCGTCGCGGTCATCATCGACTTCAAAGCCGGTCGGCAGCGCATTGGGCACCATCGTGCCGCTATTATCGTAACGCGCGGGCGCTCCCACGCTTCCCGAGGCAGCAACGGCTTCGGCCTCGAGCGGAACGTACAGCGTGAAGGTCGATCCCTCGCCCGGCTTCGAACGCACCTGCAGCTCGCCGCCGAGAAGCCGTGCGATTTCGCGGCTGATCGAGAGGCCGAGACCGGTACCGCCATATTTCCGACTGGTCGTGCCATCCGCCTGGTGGAACGGCTCGAAGATCAGCTTCTGCTTTTCCGCCGGAATTCCGATGCCGGTATCCGTGACCGCGATCTCGATCGCGCGGCTGGCGTTGCGAAGTTCCGGATGGTTCGGGCTCCAGCCCTTCTCCGCGGACCGCACTGCGAGCGTGACTCCGCCCTTCGCGGTGAACTTGAACGCGTTCGAAAGGAGGTTGAGCACGATCTGCTGAAGCCGCTTCTCGTCCGTTCGGATCGTCTCCGGCAGCTTCGAATCGAACTCCACGTTGAAGTCCAGGTCCTTGTCCGCCGCGAGCTGACGGAAGGTGCGCTCCATGTGCTGCTTGAGGTTCGCCATCGGCATCTCGCCGATCTCGATCGTCACCGTCCCGGATTCGATCTTCGAGAGATCGAGGATGTCGTTGATCAGGTTGAGCAGATCCGAACCGGCCGAATTGATCGTCTTGGCGAATTCGACCTGCTTGTCGTTGAGGTTGCCCTGCGCGTTGTCCGACAGCAGCTTCGACAGGATGAGCAGCGAGTTCAGCGGCGTGCGAAGCTCGTGGCTCATGTTCGCGAGGAACTCGGACTTGTACTTCGACGTCAGCGCAAGCTGCTCGGCCTTTTCTTCGAGAGCGCTCCGCGCCATTTCGATCTCGAGGTTCTTGCCTTCGACCTGCTTCTTCTCATTCTCGAGCAGCTGCGCCTTCTCCTGAAGCTCCTCGTTGGTCGCGTGCAGCTCCTGCTGCTTGCGCGTGAGCTCGGTCTGACGCGCTTGCAGCTCGGTCGTGAGAAGCTGCGATTGCTTGAGCAGGCCTTCGGTACGCATCGTCGCGGCGATCGTGTTGAGCACGATGCCGACCGATTCCATCAGCTGGTCGAGGAAGTTCTGGTGCGTCTCGTTGAACTCGTTGAACGACGCGAGCTCGATGACCGCCTTCACCTCGTCCTCGAACAGAGCGGGAAGGATGTTCACGTTCGACGGCGTCGCATGGCCCAGGCCTGACCCGATGCGGATGAAGTCCGGCGGAACGTCCTTGAGCAGGATCGGCCGGCGATCGGCGGCCGCCTGCCCGATCAGCCCTTCGCGCAGGCGGAATTCCTGCTTGAGGACCTCCGGACTTTCCGCGCCGTAGCTCGCAACGAGCTCCAGCTTGGTTTCGTCCTCCTCGCGCTTGGTCACGTAGAACACGCCGTACTGGGCGTTCACCAACGGCGCGAGCTCCGACATGATCAGGTTGGAGACCGTTGCCAGGTCGCGTTCGCCCTGGAGCATGCGGCTGAACCGGGCGAGGTTGGTCTTGAGCCAATCCTGCTCCGCATTCTTAAGCGTCTGCTCCTTCAGGTTGCTGATCATCTCGTTGATCGTGTCTTTGAGCGCCGCGATCTCGCCCGATGCCTCGACGGCGATCGAACGGGTGAGGTCGCCCTTGGTCACCGCGATGGCCACCTCGGCGATCGATCGCACCTGGTTGGTAAGGTTGGCGGCGAGCTGGTTCACGTTGTCCGTGAGGTCGCGCCACAGGCCCGCGGCGCCAGGCACCCTCGCCTGTCCGCCCAGCTTGCCCTCGATGCCGACCTCGCGGGCCATGTTGGTCACCTGGTCGCCGAAGGTCGAAAGCGTATCGATCATGAAGTTGATCGTGTCGGCGAGCGCGGCGATTTCGCCCTTGGCGTCCACGGTCAGCTTCCGCTTCAGATTCCCCTGCGCCACCGCGGTCACGACCTCGGCGATGCCGCGGACCTGGTTGGTCAGGTTGGTGGCCATCACGTTCACGTTGTCGGTCAGGTCCTTCCACGTGCCGCCGACGCCCGGCACCTGCGCCTGGCCACCGAGCTTGCCCTCGGTACCGACTTCGCGAGCAACGCGAGTAACCTCCGACGCGAACGCGTTCAGCTGGTCCACCATCGTGTTGATCGTGTTCTTGAGCGCGAGGATCTCGCCCTTCACGTCGACGGTGATCTTCTTCGACAGGTCGCCCTTCGCGACGGCCGTCGTCACGTCGGCGATGTTGCGGACCTGACC
>JBKPJK010000239.1:0-1992 GCA_046730635.1 Pseudomonadota bacterium
CTGGGTCTCGTCGATCCGCAA
This sequence comes from Pseudomonadota bacterium, assembly GCA_046730635.1. Classification (GTDB taxonomy): domain Bacteria; phylum Pseudomonadota; class Alphaproteobacteria; order Sphingomonadales; family Sphingomonadaceae; genus Sphingomicrobium. Next base: position 22 of record JBKPJK010000239.1, read on the forward strand.
CTGGCGGAAGCCATCCAGCAGGCAGCAGCCGAAGTGGCGCGCGGTGACCTCGACAACCAGTTCCCGCTGGTCATCTGGCAGACTGGATCGGGCACCCAGTCGAACATGAACGCCAATGAAGTGATCGCGGGCCGTGCCAACGAAATGCTGAGCGGCAACCGCGGCGGAAAGGACCCGGTTCACCCCAACGATCATGTGAATCGGAGCCAGTCTTCGAACGACAGCTTTCCCACCGCGATGCATGTCGCGGCGGCCCGATCGATCAACTCCCGGCTTCTACCCGCGCTGAAGACCCTTCACGACAGGCTTGCGGAGCTCGCGGAGCGCTGGGACCGGATCGTGAAAATCGGTCGTACACACCTCCAGGACGCGACCCCGCTGACGCTCGGACAGGAATTCTCGGGTTATGCGGCGCAGATCGCCGACGACATCGAGCGGGTCGAGGGCGTGATGCCGCGCATCTACAAGCTCGCACAGGGCGGCACAGCCGTCGGCACGGGTCTCAATGCGCCGCAGGGCTTCGCCGATGCCTTCGCCAAGGAGATGGCGAACCTCACTCGGCTGCCCTTCACCAGCGCTCCGAACAAGTTCGCGGAGATGGCAGCGCATGACACGATGGTCGAACTGTCGGGCGTGCTGAACGTGATCGCCGTATCGCTGACCAAGATCGCCAACGACATCCGCCTGCTCGGCTCCGGGCCCCGGTCCGGCCTCGGCGAGCTGATCCTTCCGGAGAACGAGCCGGGCAGCTCGATCATGCCGGGCAAGGTCAATCCAACCCAGGCGGAGATGCTGACGATGGTCGCAGCGCAGGTCATTGGCAATCACCTCGCAGTGACCGTCGGCGGGATGCAGGGTCACTTCGAACTGAACGTGTTCAAGCCGCTCATCGGAGCGAATGTCATTCGTTCGATCAACCTGCTGAGCGTTGGCGCCGAAAGCTTCACCAGGCGTACTCTCGACGGTCTCGAAGCCAATGAGGACCGCATCCGTGAGCTGATGGGCCGCTCGCTCATGCTGGTGACGGCTCTTGCGCCTGAGATCGGCTACGACAATGCTGCCGCCATCGCGAAGCACGCCCACAAGACGGGCAAGACGTTGAAGGAGGCGGGCCTGGAGCTGGGGCTGGTGGACGAGGAAACCTTCGATCGGGTCGTGAAGCCCGAGAAGATGGTCGGCCGACCGTGAGGCGGTTCGCGCTGCTTGCGCTGCCCCTGGCCCTCTCGGCTTGTGAAACGCTCGCGCCCGATCTCAAACCCGAATACGGCCAGTTTGGCGGTCCGCAGATCGGGATCCTGCTGGAAGGCGGTAGCGGCAAGGCCGAATTCGACTGTGCGTCGGGCACGATCGATGAGCCGATCTTTCACGCCAAGGAAGGCGTCTTCAGCGTCAAGGGCACCTACCGGACGGGCCAGAGCGGGCCAATCAAGGTCGGACAGATCTTCCGGTCGCAGCCCGCGACTTATGCGGGTTCGCTCGTCAAGGACGACATGACGCTGACCGTGACGCTCGAAGATGGCGACGTGCTCGGGCCGTTCACGCTTCGTCGGGGAGCGCCGCCGGAGATGAATCGCTGCCCGTAGCCCGTCAGCGCAGCTTGTAGGTCAGCCGCACTCCAAGATTGTCGATCCCGGGGTTCTGCTCGGTGAAAAACTGGCCGTGGCTCATGTGCACCCAGCTTGCCTCGATCGTCATGCGCTCGTTGATGCGCGCACCAACGCCGAGTTCCGGTTCGAACAGCACGCGGCTTCCGAGCTCCAGCTCTCCATTGCCTTCGATCTGGAAGTCTCTCGCCGAACCATTGTGAATGGCGATACCCACGCCAGGGCGGATGAAGAGCTTATGGCCGAACTTCGCCGAGAGGCCCACGGCGGCGTAGCTGGTTTCTCCCGACGTGTTCAGAGCCGCGAAGGCGTAAGGCTGGAGCGGCGTCTTTCCGATGCGACCTCCACGGTAGCCCAGCTGGACATC
>JBKPJK010000240.1:0-6230 GCA_046730635.1 Pseudomonadota bacterium
TTCGTGGATTGCTCAGCCAATCGGCCCGCCTCGCCAAACCGGCATAGGCCGCTGGCCAGTGCAGACCTCGAGTGCGGCACGAGCCAGCAAGCGCGTCGAATCCAGCGTCGGGAGGGGAGAGACGTCTGGAGTCACGAGCAGCGGGATTTCCGTGCAGACGAGCGCGACGCCGTCGCATCCTTCCTCGTGCTTCAACCGACCGATGATTTCGCAATAGCGGCGCCGCGAAGCGTCCGTGAACGTCCCCTCGACCAGCTCGTCGAAGATGATCCGGTCGATCTCGGCACGCGCCGCGTCGTTCGGGAAAAGGGGTTCAATTCCCACCGCCGGAAGCGCCCGCCGATAGACGGGGCCGGCCATGGTAAACCGCGTCCCGAGCACGCCGACGCGCGTCATTCCGAGCTCCGCCGCGCGCTCTGCGACCACGTCGGCGATATTGATGCCTGGCAGCGGCAGCGTCGGTCCCGGACGCTCCAGCGCGATATGCGCAGTATTATCGGGACAAGCGAAAAAGTCGCAGCCGCCGGCCGCAAGGCGCTCGATCGATTCCGCCAGGAATGCCCGAACCGTTGCATGGTCGCCGGCCTCCCACGCCGGCATGACATGCCCCATCGCTGCGCAATCGAGCATCACGTCCGGGTGCATGTGCTGACCCATCTCGCGAAACCCTTCGCGGCAGAAAGTCAGGAAGCACAGGGCCGCGCCCTCCGAGCTATGCGCGAGAATTCCGAAGCGCCTGGAGTCGCCCACTGAACTTGCCCCTTCCGTTGTCCCTGCCGCTGCGGGCGACCATATAGCGAATGATGGCAATTCAGATCAGGACTTCCCTAGAAGAGCCCGAGACCTCCGCGGCATTCGTGCCGCACAAACCCGCGCGCCCTGACAAGGCCGAAGGCGGCAGGCGGTTCAAGATCGTCTCTGACTATGAGCCGGCCGGCGACCAGCCGAGCGCAATCCGCGAGCTCGTCGAGGGCATCGGCGAGAATGGCGAGACGAGCCAGGTGCTTCTCGGGGTCACCGGCTCCGGCAAGACCTTCACGATGGCGAAGGTCATCGAGACGCTGCAGCGGCCGGCCCTGATCATTGCCCCGAACAAGATCCTCGCGGCGCAGCTCTACGGCGAGTTCAAGAGCTTCTTCCCCGAGAACGCGGTCGAATATTTCGTCAGCTATTACGATTACTATCAGCCCGAAGCCTACGTTCCGCGCACCGACACCTACATTGAAAAGGAGTCGAGCGTGAACGAGGCGATCGACCGCATGCGCCACTCGGCAACGCGGTCGCTGTTGGAGCGCGACGACGTCATCATCGTCGCCTCGGTTTCCTGCCTGTACGGCATCGGGTCGGTCGAGACCTATTCGGCCATGACCTTCAGCTTGAAGAAGGGCTCGGCCGAGGACCAGCGCGAGGTCATCCGCAAGCTGGTCGCGCTTCAGTACAAGCGCAACGACCAGGCCTTCGCGCGCGGCAATTTCCGGGTGCGCGGCGACAGCCTGGAGATCTTCCCTTCCCACTATGAGGACATGGCGTGGCGCGTCTCCTTCTTCGGGGACGAGATCGAGGACATCACCGAATTCGATCCGCTGACCGGCAAGACCATCGCCAGCCTCGACAGCATCAAGGTCTATGCGAACTCGCACTATGTGACGCCCGGTCCGACGCTGAAGCAGGCGATGGAGGCGATCCGGCACGAGCTCGCCGAACGGTTGAAGGAACTGACCGCGGAGGGCCGGCTCCTCGAGGCGCAGCGGCTCGAGCAGCGCACCAACTTCGACCTCGAGATGATTGCCGCCACCGGGTCGTGCGCGGGCATCGAAAATTACTCGCGCTTCCTGACGGGCCGGCTGCCGGGTGAGCCTCCGCCGACACTGTTCGAGTATCTGCCGGACAACGCGCTGCTGTTCATCGACGAGAGCCATCAGACGGTTCCGCAGATCGGGGCGATGGCTCGGGGCGATCACCGGCGGAAGATCACCCTGGCGGAATATGGCTTCCGCCTGCCGAGCTGCATCGACAACCGTCCGCTGCGCTTCAACGAATGGGACGCGATGCGACCTCAGTCAGTCTTCGTCTCGGCGACGCCCGGGCCGTGGGAGATGAACGAAACCGGCGGCGTATTCTCCGAACAGGTGATCCGCCCCACCGGCCTGATCGACCCTCCGGTCGAGATCAAGCCGGTCGAAGACCAGGTCGACGATCTCGTCCACGAAGCGAAGGAGACAGCGCGCAAGGGCTATCGCACCCTCGTCACGACGCTGACTAAGCGCATGGCCGAGGACCTCACGGAGTATCTGCACGAAGCGGGACTTAAGGTCCGCTACATGCATTCCGACGTTGAGACCTTGGAGCGCATCGAGCTGATCCGGGAGCTGCGGCTCGGCGTCTATGACGTACTCGTCGGCATCAATCTGCTGCGTGAGGGCCTGGACATTCCTGAGTGCGGCCTGGTGGCGATCCTCGATGCAGACAAGGAGGGATTCCTCCGCTCCGAGACTTCGCTCATCCAGACGATCGGGCGTGCGGCGCGCAACGTCGAAGGCCGGGTGATCCTCTACGCGGACACCGTCACCGGCTCGATCGAGCGAGCGCTGGCCGAGACCAACCGCCGCCGCGAGAAGCAGCTCGAATATAATGCGCAGCACGGAATCACGCCGGAGAGCGTCAAGCGGAACGTCGCCGACATCATTGCGCATGTCGCGACGCGGGACGGCGTGGTCGTGGACACGGGCGACGAGGAACGGCCTCATCTCGTCGGGCACAATCTCAAAGCCTACATCGCCGATCTGGAGGAGCGGATGCGGAAGGCAGCTGCGGACCTCGAGTTCGAGGAAGCCGCCCGGTTGCGCGACGAGATCCGGCGGCTCGAAGAAGACGATCTCGGCATCCCGCACGACCAGCGCGTGGCGCCTCGTCCGCTCGGCAATTCGAGCGAGGGAAAGCCGGGGACGAGGAAAGGCCGCTTCGGCAAGCAGCAGCGAACCCGCTTCGGCGGCCGCCGCGGCTAAACGTTCAGGACGGCCAGCGGAAGCTTAGCCCGATTTGGCCGGTGATTTCCGCTTCCGCGGAGTAGCTCCGCTCGACGATCGTGCCGCGACCTTCAGAATCGATCAGGACGACGGTGCTGCACCGGGTGCCGTATAGGGGGTTGCGCATGAAGAGTGGAGAAAGGTCTGGCTCGATCTGGGTCTTGAGCGGAGCCTCCCGACCTTCGGCCAACAGGTCGAGCAGACTCTCGGCGCCACGCTCGTCAGCCAGCCAGTCCTCTAGCCCCGACCGCAGCCGGATGGTCTTCGGCCACGGCTCATCGAGATCGGCATTGGACAAACCGTAGACTCCAGGTTCGAGCACCCGGCGCTGAAATTGCGGCCTGTTCGCGAGGAAATATGCCTGATCGCCTTCGGCGATAATGACGTTGAAGGGATTGAAGCGTGCCGCGCGCGCCGCATCGAGCTCGAAGGCCGGCTCGCTGAGCAGACTTACGACGAGGGCGCCGCGGGACTCGAGTTCAGGGTCCGGCGGTCCGTGGCCGCGCACGTTGGTGACGACCGCAAAGCGGCCTTCTTCCGACACGCCCAGCCAGGTTCCGCCCGACAACAGGTCTCTGCCCGCCAGCAGATGCGACGGGTGCTCCCAGCGCGCGAGCGGCTCCGCCGGACGCTCGTGAAGCTCATCGCGATTGCCTGCGACGACGAGCCGCCAGCGCGAGTTCGGCCGCCATGCGAACGCCAGTACGCACATTTCCCCGCTCTAGGCCCGCGCGTCGGGCTCAACAATCGGGCCCCAATAGGGTCGGTGGCCTAGAAGTGCGCTTTGACTCCCAGCTGACCACCCATCTCCTGGCCGTGATCGCGGCCCAGGGTGGTCGTCCCGAAGACGTCGATGCTGAAGCCGCCTCCGAGATCGGCGGAGGCGCCCCCGGCGAGCCGCCCGTAAGTCTGCTTGTCGCCGGTCACCGACCATTCGTTGACGATGATTGGGGCGCTGGTCTGCGCAAAGCTGATCAGGCGATGGTCACCGCTGAATTCATGCTCGGCGGTGAGCTCGACGAAGGGGTGGAGCCCGGAAATCTCGCCGCGCGCCTCGAGGCCCAGCTGACCCGTGAAGGCCTTGAGGCTTTGATTGCCGACCGTGAGCGTCAGCGCCGGATCGCCGTTCTCGGTGTAACCGTCGACCTTGGCGCGTGCATAATCGAGGGCGACGATCGGCCCTGCCTGGAAGCCCAGCACCGGCATCAAATATCCACCCTTGGCGCCCGCCACCGTGTGGTTGCCGTCGGGACTGGCGTTCATGTCCTCGACGACACCGGTCCGGTGGATCTTGTTGTGGTCCTTGCCGTAGCCGAGATAGGCCTGGCCGAAGAGGCCGTTGACGTCGATGCTTCCGTAGGCGCCGATCTGCCAGCTATGGCCGCTGACGCGCGAGCTTTCGTTGCCGAATTCGGCGCGCGGATGGCTGTAGTTGACCGCTAGCCCAAGCAATCCGCCGCTTAGGCCATATTCGGCGCCGACGCTTGCACCCGTTCCCCGGATGTTGAACGCCGAACTCTCGTCGCTCCGCGGCACGTCCCGCGAGAATGCGTCGCCGACGATGTAGAAACGGAGCCCGTCGACGCCGCCGCCGCGGCCGTAGAGATCGGTCCGGCTCGACAAGGTGCGGCCCCACTGCCGGGCGGTGTCGAGGCCGAGATCAGACGGCGCCTGGAGCGTGAGCGGAGCTGCAAGCTGCGTCGCGATATATTGTCCGACGATCGCGAAGCCCTGCGAGGTCAGATGAAGCGCGTCGCCGTAGAAAAGGTAGCCGTTCGAGTTCACGACGCACGTCGGGTTCGGGAAAATCGGGCAGACCAACCCATTGGTGATCCCGTACGCCGCTGGGTTCGCGTTGATGTCGCTGAGCACAGCCGTGAGGTCGAGATAGTGCACGATTGAACCCTGCGCGGCGTAACCGGCGAGCACGCCCTGAATGCCGCTGTTGAAGGCCGTAGAGAAAGCCGTACGGACCTGCGCGCCGGCCGGGTTGCCGGCGATTTCCGGAAGAAGCCCGGTGTCGCCCGCCAGGAAGCTGACGGTCGCCGGGCCATGCGACATGACGATGTTGAGGTTCTGCTGGGCGCTGGTGACGGCAAGGGCCGCCGCGGCGGGCGCTCCCGCAACCGTCCCGCCGGTCTGCTGGTAATTGCGGGCGTCGTTGCCGCCGATCGAAATCGCGACCAGGTCGTTCCGAGTCAGTGTCGTGTTGACGACGGGGAAGCCGAGAGCGCCGCCGCCCGCGTTAAACTGCGCGACCTCGAAGGTCAGCCCCGGAAGTCCCGGGGTCTGATTGCCGTTGTTCGTTCGCGCCCCGCCGATGGCAAAGTTGAACTGCGGCACTTGCAGCAGGTTGCTGAGCGTATCGACGTAATTGGTGCCGCCCGAGAAGCGGCCCGTCGTATAGACCTGGGTGGTAAGAGGATCGATGCCGGCGAGGCGCAGCGCGTTGCCGGTGTCGGCATAGGAATCGCCGAAGACGACGATGCGATCGATCTGTTGCGCGGATGCCGGCGTTGCAAGCGCGGCGATCGTGATCAGCGACGCGCAGCCCAGCGCGCGGCGAAAGCTCTTTCGGAACATGTGCAGCCCTCCCCCGTACTCAGGAAGGCATCGTGCCCCCGGTACTCCAAGAGCGCATCGTGTCGATTATTGACACGGGTGCAAGCGGCGACACGGTCGGCATCGCCACTTGGCCGGCAAGTGCGGCAAAGCGGCAACAGCAATAATAGCCCGCTGACGCTTTGCGACTTACCGAAGCACGCCCTTCTTCGACATGCTCCACGAATACCAGAGTAGGAAAAGGCCGATCAGGATGACCACACCTGGTATGATCTTGGCCAGGCCGCTGTCCGCTCCCGGGAGCGGCGGCGCAGCAACGAGCTGCCAACCGATACTGAGAACGATGCCGAACATCGATACGGCAAAGGCCCAAACGGCGTAGCGGCTGCGCATCAGGAGCAGGATCGCGCCGAGAAGGCCGCCCCACACTCCGAGCGCCCAACCGACCTTTGCGTAGAGCGGGAAGGAATCCATCCAGGCGAGCGCCACGGCCGGATCGGTCGTGGGCATCGCGGACTTGATGTAGTCCTCGTTGCGCATGTTGCTCATCGTGTAGTCGTAGGCGCCGAAGCAATTCCATAAGAGCGCCAGAGCTCCGACGATCCAAAGATGCGCCGGCGTTCGTGCGGACACGGCTTGTTG
>JBKPJK010000241.1:0-6312 GCA_046730635.1 Pseudomonadota bacterium
AGGCGGAGCTTACATACCGGTGCCGACCGTAAGGTCGGTCATTCGGCTCCGCTGAGGCAGAACCGGAAGGAGAAAGACTATGGCGGCCACGGTCGTCACCATGCAGCAATTGCTCGAGGCCGGAGCGCATTTCGGCCACGAGACCCACCGTTGGAACCCCAAGATGAAGCCGTACATTTTCGGCGATCGCAACGGGGTGCACATCATCGACCTGTCGCAGACCGTGCCGCTGTTCGCGCGCGCCCTGGACTTCGTTCAGCAGACCGTCGCGCGCGGCGGCAAGGTCCTCTTCGTCGGAACCAAGCGCCAGGCGCAGGACGCCATTGCGGAAGCTGCGCAGACGAGCGGCCAGCACTTCGTCAACCATCGTTGGCTCGGCGGCATGCTGACCAACTGGAAGACCATTTCCAACTCGATCAAGCGGCTCAAGACGCTTGAGGAGCAGCTGTCGGGCGACACCGCCGGCCTCACCAAGAAGGAGGTCCTCCAGCTCACCCGCGAGCGCGACAAGCTTGAGAAGAGCCTTGGGGGAATCCGCGACATGGGAGGCCTTCCGGACATCATGTTCGTGGTCGACACGAACAAGGAAGAGCTCGCCATCAAGGAAGCCAACGTCCTTGGCATCCCGGTCGTAGCGATCCTCGATTCGAACAGCGACCCGAGCGGCATCGCCTTCCCGGTTCCGGGCAACGACGACGCCAGCCGTGCGATCCGCCTCTACACCGACGCGGTCGCACAGGCGGTCGGCGAAGGCCGTACCGGCAACGCCACGGCACGCGGGCAGGACATTGGCGAAATGGCCGAGCCGCCGGTCGAGCAGGCGCTCGAGGCCTAAGCGGCGCTCCTGCTAAGCCAGGATGCTATCCCTATATCAAGTGCTGGACCCCGGCCTTCGTCGGGGAACGAGAGGAAGAAGAACATGGCTGAGATCACGGCCGCAAGTGTGAAGGAACTGCGCGAGCGCACGGGCGCCGGCATGATGGACTGCAAGAAAGCCCTGGCCGAAACCAACGGCGAGATGGAAGCCGCGATCGATTGGCTTCGCGCCAAAGGTCTGTCGGCCGCTGCCAAGAAGGCGGGCCGCACGGCAGCCGAGGGCCTGGTCGGCGTTACGGTCGAGGGCAATCGCGGCGCCGTTGTCGAGGTGAACTCGGAGACGGACTTCGTTGCCAAGAACGAGATCTTCCAGGATTTCGTCCGCAACGTCGCCCAGCTCGTGCTGCAGCATGGGACCGACGTCGAAGCGCTCGGCGCCGCGCAGTATCCGGGTGGCGGGACCGTCCAGGAAAAGCTGACTGACAACATCGCCAAGATCGGCGAGAACCAGTCGCTGCGTCGCGCGGCCGTCCTGGAAGTCAACCAGGGCGCAGTCGTGCCCTATGTTCACAACCAGGTTGCGCCCGGCCTCGGCAAGATCGGCGTGCTCGTCGCACTCGAGAGCGCCGCTCCGGCCGAGACTCTGACCCAGCTCGGCAAGCAGATCGCGATGCATGTGGCGGCCGCGCATCCGCTCGCGCTGAATGCCGAGGAGCTGCCGGCCGAGCTGATCGAGCGCGAACGTTCGATCGCCATGGAAAAGGCGAAGGAAAGCGGCAAGCCGCAGAACATCATCGAGAAGATGGTGGAAGGCGGCCTCGCGAAATTCCGCAAGGAGAACGCCCTGACGTCGCAGCTGTTCGTGATGGACAACAAGACTCCTGTCGCGGAGGTCGTCGCGACCGCTGCGAAGGATGCCGGTACGGGCATCGAACTCATCGGCTTCGTCCGGTTCCAGCTCGGTGAAGGCATCGAGAAGAAGCAGGACGACTTCGCGGCGGAGGTTGCGGCTGCGGCCGGCGTAAAAAAGGACGAGCCGGTCGCGTAACCAAGAAGCGACCGGGATCTGAAAAGTGACGAGGGCGGGGCTTCGGCTCCGCCCTTTTTCTACGCGCGGGAACGCCGTTCGGGCTACCGAGCGATGTAAGGCAGTTGGCAACAGAGCGCCTGCGCCATAAAGGCTTGGCCGCCCTTGTTACAGGCTGAGGACAATCTGCTCGCATGACTCGCCCACGCTTCAATCGAATCCTGCTGAAGCTTTCGGGCGAGGCTTTGATGGGCCCAGGCCAGTTCGGGATCGACCCGGCTGCCGTTGCAGGACTCGCAGAAGAGATCGCGGCGGCGAAGGGACAGGGGCACGAGCTCTGCCTCGTGGTCGGCGGCGGGAATATCTTTCGCGGCATGGCGGCGGCAGCGAAGGGCTTCGACCGCGCCACGGCCGATTACATGGGCATGCTTGCGACGGTGATGAACGCGCTGGCGCTGCAGAATGCTCTCGAAAAAGTGGGCGTTGATACTCGCGTGCTCTCGGCCATCCCGATGGCCAGCGTGTCCGAGCCGTACATCCGGCGCAGGGCGCTCCGCCATCTCGAGAAAGGGCGGATCGTCTTGTTCGCGGCGGGAACCGGCAATCCGTTTTTCACCACCGATACCGCCGCCGCTTTGCGAGCGGCCGAAATGGGCTGCGACGCTTTGTTCAAGGGCACGAGTGTGGACGGGATCTACACCGCGGACCCGAAGAAAGTTGAGAGCGCCGAGCGTTACGACACGGTCACTTTCAAGAAGGTCCTCAGCGACGACCTCAAGGTGATGGACGCGGCGGCGGTCGCACTATGCCGTGACAACAATATTCCGATCGTCGTCTTCAACATCCGCCAGGCCGGCAATCTCGCCAAGGTCATTGCAGGCGGTGGGACCGCGACGGTCGTACAGAACGGGAGTGAGAAATGACCACCACCATCAGTACGGCTGATCTGAAGCGCCGCATGCACGGCGCTGTCGAGGCCCTCAAGCATGATCTTGCGGGCCTGCGAACGGGTCGCGCCTCGACCGCGCTGCTCGATCCGGTCCATGTCGAGGTCTACGGCTCCAACATGCCGCTGAACCAGGTGGCGACGGTTTCGACCCCCGAAGCGCGCATGCTCTCCGTGCAGGTGTGGGACCGTTCGAACGTCCAGCCGGTCGAAAAAGCCATACGCTCCGCCGGCCTCGGCCTCAATCCGATCGTAGACGGACAGGTCATCCGTCTGCCGATCCCGGAGCTTACGGAGGAACGACGCAAGGAGCTTGCGAAGCTTGTCGGCCAATATGCGGAGAAGGCGCGCATCGCCGTGCGCAATGTCCGCCGCGACGGCATGGATCATCTGAAGCAGGACGAGAAGAAGCACGACATCAGCGAGGACGAACGCAAGCGGCTCGAGCACGAAGTGCAGAAACTGACCGACGACACGATCAAGGAAGTCGACGAGGCGGCCGCGGCCAAGGAAAAGGAAATCCTCGGCAAGTGAGCCCCACTGCCGCCCCGGAGGGCGCAACGGGACTGGGCGGGGGCAGGACAGTCCCACGCCACGTCGCCATCATCATGGACGGAAACGGCCGCTGGGCGCAGCAGCGTGGGCTTCCACGGGTTGCGGGCCATCGGGCCGGTGCGGAAGCCGTGCGACGAGCACTCCAGGCCGCGGCAGACAATGGCGTGGAAGTGCTTACGCTCTACGCGTTCTCGTCGGAGAATTGGCGCCGCAGCGCAGAAGAGATCGCCGATCTCACGTCGCTGATGCGCTTCTACCTGGAGCGAGAGCTCAAGACGCTCATAAAGGAGAAGGTCCGTCTCAAGCTGATCGGCGACTATTCTGCGTTCGGTCCGGATCTCGTCCAACGGCTGGAACGCGCGATCGAGCGAACGGCGAACAATGACCGGCTGACGCTAGTGGTTGCTCTCAATTATGGTTCGCGAGCCGAAATTGCCGCGGCAGCTCGCGCGGTCGCGGCCAAGGTCGCGGCGGGCGATTTGGCCGCGGGTGACGTCAACGAGGCCTCCATCGGAGCGGAGCTCCAGACCCACGATCTGCCTGAACTCGACTTGTTGATCCGGACATCGGGAGAAGTTCGGCTCTCCAACTTCCTTCTCTGGCAAGCGGCTTACGCGGAGCTGTTGTTCCTCGATTCGCTTTGGCCGGATTTCGACGAACAAGCCTTCTCGGAGGCTCTGGGCCATTTCGCGAGCCGCCAGCGCCGTTTTGGTGGCCGGTGAGCGAGCTTCTCGTCCGCACCCTCACCGGCGTCGTCCTGATCGCCATCGCCCTTGTGGCGGCAGTGGTCGGCGGCAACATCTTCGCGTTCTTTGTGGCCGCCGTCGCGACCGCGATGTTCTACGAATGGACGCGGATTTCACGAGGGTGGGGTGCGGGCTGGTATGCGCTCGGTTTCATCTACGCGTTGCTTCCGGCGCTGTCGCTCTTGTGGATCCGGGAGCATGACGTCCATCAGCCCATGCTGTTGTTTTGGACCTTGCTCGTAACCTGGTCGACGGACATCGGCGCCTATTTCGCCGGAAGGCGGTTCGGCCGACGCAAGCTCGCGCCCTCCATCAGCCCGGGAAAGACGGTTGAAGGGCTTTACGGCGGTATCGCGGCCGCAACTCTGATCGGCGGAGCGTGGGTCCTGGCCACCGGGTTGGGCCGGCCGTTGCTGGTGCTAGCTCCCATCTTCGCGGTCGCAGCGCAGGCCGGCGATCTCTTCGAAAGCGGAATGAAGCGTCGTGCCGGAGTGAAGGATTCCGGCGCCTGGCTCCCCGGACACGGCGGAGTGCTCGACAGGCTCGACGGGTTGGTTCCGGTCGCTGTGCTTACCGCCGCTGCGCAGCTATTGGGCCTGACGTGAGGCGGAAGATTGCGATTCTCGGAGCTACCGGCTCGATCGGGAAGTCGACGCTCGACCTTGTCGAACGTTCGCCGGAGCGTTTCGAAGTCGTTGCGGTCAGCGCTGCGACGAACGCGCCAGCGCTAGCCCAAATCGCTCGTCGCACAGGCGCGAAGCTGGCGGTGGTCGCGGACAGGACGCATCTCCCCGAGCTGCAGAACCTGCTCGCAGGCACGGACTGCCGCGCCGAAGGGGGCGAAAGTGCGCTCGACGAGGTGGCCTCATGCGCCGCCGAGCTCGTCATCGCCGCGATCGTTGGATGCGCCGGCCTCAAGCCGGTCATGGCCGCGGTCGAATCGGGCAAGACCGTCGCTCTCGCAAATAAGGAAGCGCTCGTGACGGCGGGCGCCTTGATGACCGACGCAGCCCTGCGTCACGACGCGACGTTGCTTCCGGTAGACAGCGAGCATAACGCTATTTTTCAATGTCTTGCTGGGAGTCGCAGCGAAGACGTCGCAAGAATAATCTTGACCGCGAGTGGCGGACCGTTCCGGACGGCTTCATCGCAGATGATCGCTGCGGCGACGCCCGCCCAAGCGGTAGCGCATCCGAATTGGTCGATGGGCGCGAAGATCTCGGTCGATTCGGCGACGCTCATGAACAAGGGGCTCGAACTGATCGAGGCGCACTATCTCTTTGGACTTCCCTCCGAGCATATCGACATCGTCATCCATCCGCAGTCGGTCATTCACTCTCTCGTGGAGTTCATTGACGGATCGGTGTTGGCTCAGCTCGGCAGTCCGGACATGCGGATTCCGATTTCCTACGCCCTTGCCTGGCCCGAGAGGCTCGCCACGCCGGCGCAGAAGCTCGACCTTGCGGCCCTCGGCCGACTAGATTTCGAGAGCGCCGATCTGACGCGATTCCCGGCGCTCAAGCTCGCCCGCCAAGCGCTGGAGCAGGGAGCCGTCGCTCCGATCGTGCTGAACGCCGCCAACGAGGTGGCTGTCGCGAGCTTCCTTGCCGAACGAATTCGGTTTCCGGACATTGCACGATTGGTCGAGGAGGCGCTCGATCAGGCTAGCTTCGTCATTCCGCGGTCGATCGACGACGTGCTGGAGATCGACGCCGCTACTCGCAGACATGTAGAATCCATGATGAAAGCGAGTTGTCATTGACGCTTCCCCAAGCTCCTCTCTGGCTGATTCTCGTCGCTTTCGTTTGCGCCCTGGGTCCAATCGTCTTCTTCCACGAGCTCGGTCACTATCTCGTCGCACGATGGTTCGGCATTCCGGCCGAGGCCTTCTCGATCGGCTTTGGACGCGAAGTCGTCGGTTGGACCGACAGGCAGGGCACCCGTTGGAAGGTCGGTTGGCTGCCGCTTGGCGGATATGTCCGATTCCTGGGTGACATGAGCCCAGCGAGCAATCCGGGCGATCTGGATCATGTTCCGGAGCACCTGCGTGACCGGGTCTTCCAGGTGCGGCCCGTGTGGCAGCGCTTCTTAGTGGTTCTTGCCGGGCCGGCTGCCAACTTCCTGCTCGCGATCCTGATCTTCACCGTCTTTTTTTCACTGATCGGAGCGCCGACCTCCAATGTGATCGGTTCCGTCAAGAGCGACACGCCGGCGGCGCGGGC
>JBKPJK010000242.1:0-1315 GCA_046730635.1 Pseudomonadota bacterium
ACCTAGAGCCGGTCGGCCGCTTCCACGTCCAGGTCTGCGGCACGACGCCGTGAATGCTGCGCGGTTCCGACGACGTCTTCACCGCCTGTGCCAAGCGCGGCTTGAAGAAGGGCAAGACGACCGACGATGGCCTGTTCACGCTGACCGAGGTCGAGTGCCTCGGTGCCTGCGCCAACGCGCCGATGGTCCAGATCAACGACGACAATTACGAGGACCTGACCGAGGAAAGCATGGGCGCGATCCTCGATACGCTGGCACGCGGCGAGACGCCCAAGCCGGGCCCGCAGGTCGATCGCCAGACCAGCTGTCCCGAGGGTGGCCCGACCACGCTCAAGAAGATGGCGGAGCGCAGCTACGACTATCGCTCGCAGTGGACGGCGACCGCAGGGGAGGGCGCACAATGATCGGCATCATCATCGCCGTCATCATCGGCATCCTGTTGTTCGGCGCGATCCTTCACCTGCTGAAGTTTGCGATCATCGTCGCGCTGTGCGTGGGCGTCGTCATGTTCGCGCAGAACAAACTGGGCCGAAACAATGGTCGTGGGCGGATCAGATAATGGGCTACACCGGACCGCTTCCCGACAAGGATCGCATCTTCACCAACCTCTACGGCTTCCAGGAGCCGTGGCTGAAGGCTGCTGAGGCGCGCGGCGATTGGGACAATACCAACGGTCTGATGGCCGTCGGCCAGGACGCGATCATCGAAGAGGTGAAGGCGTCGGGCCTGCGCGGGCGCGGCGGTGCGGGCTTCCCGACCGGCATGAAGTGGGGCTTCATGCCCAAGGAGCCCAAGCCCGGCAAACCCAACTTCCTCGTCATCAACGCCGACGAATCCGAGCCCGGTTCGTGTAAGGACCGCGAGATCATCCGCCACGATCCGCACAAGCTGATCGAAGGCGCGCTGATCGCGGCCTATGCCATGCGGGCCCGCGCCGGCTACATCTACATCCGCGGCGAGTTCATCCAGGAAGCGCGCGTTCTCGAGCGCGCGGTCGCCGAGGCGTACGATGCCGGCCTGCTCGGCAAGAACGCCGCGGGCTCAGGCTACGACTTCGACCTGTTCGTCCATCGCGGCGCTGGCGCGTACATCTGCGGCGAAGAGACCGCGATGCTCGAAAGCCTCGAGGGCAAGCAGGGTAAGCCGCGCCTCAAGCCGCCGTTCCCGGCTGGCGCGGGCCTCTACGGCTGCCCGACGACGGTCAACAATGTCGAATCCATCGCCGTGGTCCCAACCATCCTGCGCCGCGGCGCGGCCTGGTTCGCGAGCATTGGCAATCCGAAGAACGAAGGCACGAAGCTGTTCCAGCTGTCGG
>JBKPJK010000243.1:0-1715 GCA_046730635.1 Pseudomonadota bacterium
TACCCGACCTCGCCGCCCTCAGTGGACTGACGGCGCGGGATCTCGCCGCGCGCATTGGTGCTGACAAGGCCGCCGCCGTGCTCGCTTACCTTCGCTCCGATCCCGCCGCCGTGACAGGCTCGGCCGCGCCCCTGGCCCTCAGCCGCCAGCGATTGGCCGAGAGCCTCGCAGCCTATCGCGCAGGCGACCGGGCCCGCGCCAAGTCGCTTGCTCTCTCCGCATATCTCGACGGCTTCGAGCCGGTCGAAGGGATATTGTCGGCGCGCAACCCCTCGCTGCTGGGCCGTGTCGAGACGGCGATGGGCACGCTGCGCAGCGCCATCGCCGACGGCGAGCCGACCGACCAGGTCGCCAGCCGCGTGGCCGACCTCAACGCCGAATTGGACCAGGTCGATCTGCTCCTCGCACCTCGAGAAGACGTCACCGTTTCGACCTTCGTCGGAGCGATGACCATCCTTCTGCGCGAAGGTCTCGAGGCCTTGCTCATCGTCGTCGGAATGCTTGCGTTCCTGCGCAAGGGGGAGCGGCCCGACATGATCAAGCCAGTGCATTACGGCTGGATCACCGCCCTTGTCGCGGGCGTCGCGACCTGGTGGGCGGCAACCAGCCTGATCACCATCAGCGGCGCGACCCGCGAGCTGACCGAAGGTTTCGGGTCGATCCTTGCGGCGCTGGTCCTGCTGTTCGTCGGCGTCTGGATGCATGGCAAGGGACAGGCGGACGAGTGGCAACGCTACATCCGTCAAAAGATGGGCCATGCGTTGTCGAAGGGCTCCGCATGGTTCCTCTTCTCGCTCGCCTTCGTTGCCGTCTATCGCGAGATTTTCGAGACGATCCTCTTCTACGCGGCACTTTCAGCGGAAGGCGGCGCGGGAGCGGTGCTCGCGGGTGGGGCCGCAGGCGCGGCGCTGCTCGCCCTGATCGCCGTCCTGATGCTTCGCTACAGCAGGCGCCTGCCGATCGGGAAGTTCTTCACCTACAGCTCGATCCTCATCGCCGTGCTCGCCGTCGTCCTGGCCGGCAAGGGGATTGCGGCGCTTCAGGAGGCCGGCCTGATCGGCATCGAGCCGCTGACCTACGTCCCGCGGATCACGCTTCTGGGACTTTTCCCAAGCGTCGAGACCGTTACTGCGCAGATCGTCATCCTCGCGGCCCTGCTGCTCGGTTTCGGTTGGAACCGACGGACGAGTATCCGGAGAAGCCAGCTCGCCTGACGGGCCAGAAGATCGCTGGAATCTCGACTGCCGCTGGCCTATCCCGATCGGCGGAATTGAGGAGAGCGTGACATGGCGGGCGTGAACAAGGTGATCCTGGTCGGCAATCTGGGGGCGGACCCGGAGGCGCGTTCGCTCAACAACGGCGGCGAGGTCGTCAACATGCGAATCGCCACCTCCGAGCAATGGAAGGATCGGGACGGCAACCGTCAGGAACGGACCGAGTGGCACAATGTCGTAATCTTCAATGAGAACCTTGGCCGTGTCGCAAAGAGCTATTTGCGCAAGGGCAGCAAGGTCTATCTCGAAGGTCAGATCCAGACACGCAAATGGACCGACCAATCGGGTCAGGACCGATACTCGTCCGAGGTGGTGCTGCAGAACTTCCGCGGCGAGCTGGTGCTCCTCGACAGCCGCGAGGGCGGTGGCGGCGGACGCGGCGCCTTCAACGAGGATTTCAGCGGCGACGATTACGGCAGCGGCGGATCGAGCCGCACCCAG
>JBKPJK010000244.1:0-2719 GCA_046730635.1 Pseudomonadota bacterium
CTTCGATGTCGCGGCCGGCCGGCCGGCCGCCTTCCGCCAGCAGCAGGATCAGGAACAAGGCCAGCAGCAGGACCGTGGGGCCGAACACGACCATCAGGAGGATGCCAACCGATTCCACGTTCCCTCCAGTGCAGAGGCTCCGGCCCCCATGGCATGCCGAGGAGGCTAAGGGCTTTCCGATTGGAACTGCCATTGCGCGCGGGCCGGGCAAACTCCGTACGACCTAGAGGGTCAGCGAAGTCCGAACTCCGACGACCAGGGCGTGGCCGGGCCCGGTTCTATCCGATCCGCCGTTTAGCACTGCGCCGGCGGGATTGAGGATCCACTGGACGTCGGGCTGGAGGTACGCCTTCGAAGTCAGCCTCAGCTGGTAGGTGAGCTCGATGACCGATTCGGTCTTAGGCCTTTCGACCGGGGAACCGGATCCTCCGGCCCCATCACGTAGCCGGGCCCTCAGCCGGGGCGATATTCGTGCGGCCCCAAAGGCTACTCCGAGCGTGTCGTCAGGCCTTGCCGCGAAGGGGGCCGACAGGCTGAACCCCGCATCGGCGTAAAGGTCGATGGGATTGCGGTCCGACGGACTTGCCGATGCGCGGACGAAGGCGCGAAGCGAACGGGTGCCGTTGGTCCACAGACGCGCGTCGGCGATCGCGTAGGCGGCGTAATTGTTCGGGTGACGTGGCCCCATTCCGAGATCGTCAAAACGGTCCAGATGAATCCAACCGCCCGCAACCAAGCGCAGGCGAGGATCGCCTCCGCCAACATTACGGCTAATCTCCCCAATCAGGAACGGCGCCCCTTTGACCCGAAGGCCGTTCAACCCGTGGCGATCCCGTCGCTGGGGATCGCCGGAGCCGGGACCTGCGGGATCGCCTGCGAAGATTGCCGCGCGGACCTCCGTGCCCCGCGATGTCGTCAAGGCGAACCTGATACCGGGCGCTGCAAGCGGATAGGCAGGGCCGCCACTTGGGAGATTCGTAGCGAAGCTTGCCGGCCAGCCGAAGGTCGAGTTGACCAACAGAGCCGCAGTGCTGCTGATCATGAATTCCTGACCGGCCGTGAACTGGCCTACGCGAACAGAAGCCCCCGTCCCGATCGACTGCTCGATCCAAAGATTGAACAGCCTGAGCGCCGGTTCGGCTTCGAGCCCGCTGACGGTGAGGATGTTCCCGACGTTGCTGCTCGAAAGACCGCGGCCATTGATCGCGTGAACGCTGGCGTGAAGCCTGGCTCGGTGCCAGCCGACGAGCCTTTCGAGATCGGCATCGGCGATAAGACCAATCCGCTGCAGATAGGCGCCGCCCCGTCTGCTTCCACCATCGATGTTGGCGTTAAGATCGCTGTTGTAGGTCAGCGTCCAGTCGATGCGAGCCGCCGGTCTTAGCATGTCGCCATTCTCGCCCTGATGCAGCGCGGCTGCTTGCGGCGGAGTTGGGGGCGCGGATTGCGCCGGCGCTGCAACACCTGTGCAAGGGAGGCAGAGGAAAACCGGCGCAAGCGTTCTTATTCGACCCGCGCGCATGTCTCGCTCAAGGTTGCTGCTGGATCTGGATTACCCTCCCCGGCGCGAGCGTCGTCCCTTGCCGAACTGCGAGCCACCGCCGCGCGGCTGGCGTCCGGTCAGTGACGATCTGGCGAATGGGCCCGACTGCGTTGACGACCGCCGATCCGGCGGGATTGGCGACGAAGTCGGCAAGCGGCTCGATCCTTCCCGACCCGTCAGCCGCCTCTGCGAGGACGAGTTGGTAGTGTTGGCGGGGCACAAGTCCCGTCACGGAACCCTGAACGATCTGGGTCACTCCCTGGTCGAACAAGGTCACGGAGGTGAGCGCCTTGCCTCCGCTTCCAAGGGTCAATTTGAAGGATTGCCCGGCGATGCCGATGGGCGCGAGATTGGCTGCGGGATCGGCAGCGCCAGCCGCCGCATTCGGAACGTACGAGATCGCTTGGGGCGCCTGCCCTATTGGCACTCGGCCTACGAGTGCATTCGATGCCGTGTCGATGACCCCGAGCGCATCGTCATTCTCGAGGCCGACGAAGATGCGCCGCCCGTCACCCGATGGCCAGATGCCGTGCGGCAGCCGACCCACGGGAATCGTCGCGACTTTCGCGAAGGTACGGGTGTCGAATACCTGGACCTGGTTCAGTCCACCAACGCTCACATAGGCGAACTGCCCTCTCGGCGTGTGCGCGAAATTCACATGATTGGTGATGGGTCCCGTCGTGATGACCTTGAGCGTCCTGAACGGCGGTCTGGCATCGATCGCGACGACGGCGCCGATGTCCTTCAGCGTGTACCAGACC
Source organism: Pseudomonadota bacterium (assembly GCA_046730635.1). Taxonomy (GTDB): domain Bacteria; phylum Pseudomonadota; class Alphaproteobacteria; order Sphingomonadales; family Sphingomonadaceae; genus Sphingomicrobium. Next base: position 2,305 of record JBKPJK010000244.1, read on the forward strand.
TGCTTGCCGTCGGGGCTCGCGGCGATGTTTGGACAAAACGAACTGGGCTGCGCTGTGCGACCGGCGATCACGTGGGCTGCGACGTCGAACACCACGAGCTCTGGATTGAAGGAGGAGCAGACGTAAGCGTAGCGGCCGTCCGGCGAGAAAATGGTCATCCCGGGGCCGCCCGGCGTTTTGAGGCGCGCCTTCTCGTCGTAACTCTGAGGATCGATGACCGAAACATAGTCTTCGCCCCGGACGGTCACCCACACCTCTTTGCCGTCCGGCGTGAAAAAAGCTTCGTGCGGCGAGCGGCCGATGTAGGTGGTGTGCTTCACGCGGTTGGTTGCGGTGTCGACGAAGGTCACCGAATTCGACCCGATCGACACGACCACGAGGGTCTGCCCGTCGGGCGAGAAACCAAGCCCATGGA
>JBKPJK010000245.1:0-12598 GCA_046730635.1 Pseudomonadota bacterium
GATCTGCCACTTCTTGATTTTGCCGTCGCCGCGCCAGTGATCGTAGTGGTTGACGCTGCCGGCAAACCAGGCCTTCGTGCCCCACGGCCCGATCCGGCCGGTCTGGACCATTCCGAAAATACGCTGGAAGTCGAACGTTCCGTAAGACGCATCCGCGAGCACGCCGAAGTCGTTGCTGGGAATGAGCGAACGGAAGTTGACGGTACCGCCCGCCGCCGAAGCGGTCGGCGAGTCGACGTCGGTTGCCCCGAGATTGACGTTGACCTGCTCGACAAGCTCCGGATCGAGCATCTGGTTCGGGAACACGGCATAGTTGCCGCTGTCGTTGAGCGGAACGCCGTCAAACGTAACGCTGACTCGGTTGCCGTCGAAGCCGCGGATCCGGAGGTTGCCGCCCGAGCTTCCGTAAGGGTCGTTCTGCGTGAAGTTGACACCAGGAATATAGTTGATGGTGTTGAGCAGCGTCTGGCCCGGGCTCTGCTTGGCGATGAACTCCTGGGTGACCAGGCCCTTCGCCTTGGTCGAATCCTGGAGGACGATGCCGCTCGTGCCCTTCTGGGCGCGAGTGCCGGTGATGACGATGGTATCCTTTTCGGTTTCGACCGTACCGGTAGATTGAGCGAAAACAGCCGACGGCAGCATAGCCGTCGTGCACAGCAATACGAACTTCTTCACGGGACCCCTCCCAAAAAACTCAAACAGCAATTGTTCGGATGAACGGCCGCTAGGATCGCTTTGCGACTGCTCGGTGGAAGCGGAATGACGCCAAGAGTTGAACGTCATTTCACTTTTGTGACAGACGGGCCGCTAGCAACCGTATCCCGAGTCATGCAACCGTCGCAGGGGCTGCCTACGGCGCTGAATCGCGGCCCAATCCTCTCTTTTTCCGAGCTTCTCCAATGTGGCGTTACCTGATTGCAACAGCTCTGATTTTTTTGTTCGCCTCGACGCCCGTCGAGGCATCCGCCGCGAAGTCGGCCACGAAGCGCTCGATCGAGGTCCAGATTCTCGCGTTCAACGATTTTCACGGCAACATCGATTCGCCCAAGTTGACGGTGCCCGCGCTCGATTCGCATGGGGCCGAAGTCCAGGTTCCCGCCGGCGGCGTCGCCTATCTGGCTGGCGCCCTGGAAACGCTCAGGAAAGGCCACCGCTTCACGACGACAGTCTCGGCGGGCGACCTCATCGGAGCATCGCCGCTCGCTTCCGCATATTTCCTCGACGAGCCGACGATCCACGCGATGAACGCGCTTCATCTCGACCTGAACGCGGTCGGCAATCACGAGTTCGACCGCGGCTCCCACGAGCTGCTGCGCATGCAGCGCGGGGGTTGCCTGCAATATGCGCGGAGGAAGCCTTGCGCGCTCGAACCGTTCCGCGGAGCTCGCTTTCAATTTCTTGCGGCGAATGTGCTGCGGCAGGACGGCCACACCCTGTTTCCGGCAAGCGCGATCCGGAAGTTCGGACCGATCAAGATCGGTTTCATCGGGATGACCCTGAAGGAGACCGGAACGCTGGTGACGCCGTCGGGCGTCGCGGGCCTCCACTTCGTCGACGAGGCAGCCACAGCCCACGCCCTCGTCCCCGAGCTGAAACGCAACGGAGCGGACGCGATCGTCCTGCTGATTCACCAGGGCGGATACCTGACGCCTTATTACGATCGCGCCTGCAAGGGCCTGAACGGAGCCATCCTGCCGATTCTCGACAAGCTGGACCCGGCGATCGAGCTGGTGGTCTCCGGTCATACCCATAACGCCTACATCTGCGACATTCCGGAAAAGGGCGGCGGGAGCCGGCTGCTCACGAGCGCGGGGAAATATGGGACGATGCTTACGGACATCCGGCTCCGATTCAGCGGCCGCGGCCACAGGCTGGTCGGACGGAGCGCCCGGTTCCACATCGTCCAGGGCGAAGCCTTCTCGACGGCGAACGGGACTTCCAAGCTTACCAGGATCGCTCCGATCGATCGCCCCGACACACGTGTCGCCGCCATCGTCCGCCGCTATTCCGACGCGGCCCGGCCGGTCGCGGATAGGGTCGTCGCTCATCTGCCGGGCGCGATCAGCGCGAAGCCCGACGACAATAAGGAAAAGCCGCTCGGCGATCTCATCGCGGATGCGCAGCTCGCCTGGGCGCGAGCGCACGGCGGAGCGCAAATCGCGTTCATGAACGGTGGCGGCGTCCGGACCGATCTGACCCCGCGCCCAGACGGCATCGTCACCTTCGGCCAGCTCTTTTCGCTGCAGCCGTTCGGCAACGGCCTCGTCGTCCAGACCCTCACCGGCGCTCAGCTCAAGCGCTTGCTGGAACAACAGTTCCTCGGCCCGGAATTGATGGAACCGTCCGTGGGCTTCGCGTTCGAATATGACGAAAGCCGTGCCGCAGGCGACCGTATCCTGACGGCGACCTTCGAAGGAAAGCCGATCGATCCGTCAGCTTCCTACCGGGTCGTGACCAACAGCTTCATGGCCAGCGGCGGCGACAATTATACGGTCCTTCAGGAAGGTACGGATCGTCGGGACGTCGGCATCGACATCGACGCTCTGGAGGCCTTTCTCGCGGCGGGGCCGGCCATTCCCGCGGGCGGCCGGATCAAGAAGCTCGGGGGATCCGCCGCGATCAAATAGTTCCGCGCGAACCGATGGTGCCCAGGAGAGGACTCGAACCTCCACGCCCTTGCGAGCGCCAGCACCTGAAGCTGGTGCGTCTACCAATTCCGCCACCTGGGCACTTCGTCGCTTTTGGCAGGCGGCGGCGCTTAGAGGCGCGTCGCCCGCCTTGTCAATCTAGGAACGCAAGGGCTATCGCGCCAGGCCATGATCGAGCGCAATGAAGAGCTTGTGACGGTTTTCGGCGGCGGCGGATTCATCGGCCGCTACGTTTGCGAAGCCTTGTTGAAGAGGGGCGTCAGGTTGCGGATCGCAAGCCGCAACCCGCGCAGCGCCTATTTCATCCAGCCGCTCGCCCAGGTGGGTCAGATCGGCTTCGAGAAGGCCGACGTCACCAGCTTGGAAAGCGTTCGACACGCTCTTCGCAGCGCGACCGCAGTCGTGAACCTGTGTGGGGTCTTCGGTCGGAAGATGCGTGCGGTTCATGTCGACGGAGCGCGGAACGTCGCGGAGGCAGCCCGCGAGGTCGGACTCAAGGCGTTGGTCCAGGTTTCGGCAGTCGGAGCGGACGTTCACTCCAACTCGATGTACGGCGAATCCAAAGGCGAGGGGGAGCTTGCCGTCCGCGAGGCGTTTCCGACCGCCACCGTCATCCGGCCATCATTGGTGTTCGGACCGGAGGACGACCTGACCAACCGTTTCGCGGGCATGGCGAACCTGCCCTTCCTTCCGGTGATCGCGTCCAAGCGCAACTTCCAGCCGGTGTATGTGCGCGACCTCGGCCGGGCGATCGCAATGGCAGCTCTGCGGCCGGAGACTTATGGCGGCAGCACCTACGAGATCGGCGGACCCCAGGTCATGAGCATGGTGGAACTTCATCGTGCGATCCTCGAGCTTACCGGCCAAAAGCCCGATATCGTTCCGGTCCACGACCTAGTCGGAGACCTGCTCTCGCGCTTCGGCTGGCTGCCGGGTGCACCCCTAACCCGCGACCAGTGGTTGATGCTCCAGCGGGGAAGCGTCCCATCGGGCGAGTATCCCGGACTAGCGGCGTTCGGAATCGATCCCACGCCGCTCGCCGCCGTGGGCTACGAGTGGCTCGGGCGCTTCCATCGCGGCGGCAAGTTTGCCGGCAGGCGGATTAACTTGACGGCGACGACGTGAGCCTCGACGCCTAGCCGATGCCAATCCTGCTGATCGCCATCATCCTCGGCATCGTCGAGGGGGTCACGGAATTCCTGCCGGTCTCCTCGACCGGCCACCTGATCCTCGCGACGGAGTTGCTCGGTTTCGACGCCGAGAAATGGGCCGCGTTCAATGTCATCATCCAGCTTGGTGCGATCCTCGCCATCGTGGTGCTCTATTGGCGGACCTTCTGGGCGGTGCTCGAAGGGCTCATTCGACGGAACCCGATGTCATGGCGCTTCGTGCGCAACATCCTGATCGGCTTCCTGCCCTCGGCGATTCTCGGGTTCCTGTTGATCAACAAGATCGAGGCCCTCCTCGGCAGTCCCGAGGTCGTCGCCGTCGCGTTCATCGTTGGCGGCATCGCGATCCTAGTGATCGAGAAGCTGGTGAAGCGGACCGATATCGTCGGCGTCGCGGAGATGCCGCTCAAAACCGTCGTCGGCGTGGGCCTCGTTCAATGCCTGGCGATGATTCCCGGCGTCAGCCGCTCCGGGGCGACGATCATGGGCGGCCTCAGCCTTGGGGTCGAACGCCGGACGGCGGCGGAGTTCAGCTTTTTCCTTGCCATTCCGACCATGCTCGGGGCAACCACGCTGGAGCTGTTGAAGCATCGCGACACCCTGCTGGCAGGCGCGAGCGGCGTCGGTTTCGGAACGGTTGCCGTGGGCTTCGTCGTCAGTTTCGTCGTAGCCATCGTCGTCGTGCGCGCGTTCGTTCACTACATCTCTCGTCATGGGTTCGCGCCGTTTGCATGGTACCGGATCGCCGCCGGCCTGGTCGCGCTTGCCTGGCTCTGGATGCGCTGAGTTTATCTCTCGCATCTTCGGTGCTAAACTCGGACCATGCGTAAGAGCCTGATTCTGTTGCCCGTATTGCTTTATGCGACGCCATCGCTGGCGCAGCCCGCGGACACGATCCAGGTTCCTCGCGAGCTCACTGACCCTGCCACTGCGGACCGTCTCGCAGCAACGATGCAGGCCCTGTCGAAGGCATTTCTCGACGTTCGCGTGGGCGAGCTCAAGGCTGCCGCCGAGGGTCGGCAGGCGACTGCCGCCGAAAGAAACATGACCGTCCGGGACCTCGCCCGTCGCGGCGACCCGAACTTCGATCGCAATTTCCAGCGCCAGATCGCGCAGAGCGGCCCGATGATTCACCAGGGAATGAAGGCGCTGAGCGACGCGCTTCCGGCGATGATGCAGGGGCTGGCGCAGGCGCAGAAGGCGCTGGCGCGAGCCGCGGCGAATATGCCCGATCCGAACTATCCCAAGCGCTAGACGCGACGCCCGCACGCGCTAAAGCTGCCCCCTCATGTGGCAGCTCTTCCAGTTCCCGCTTTGCCCGTTTTCGCGCAAGGTCCGGCTCGTCCTCGCCGAGAAGGGCGTCGGCCATGAGCTCGTGCGCGAAAACCCATGGGAGAAGCGCGACGAATTCATCGATTTGAACCCGGCGGGCGAAACCCCCGTGATGGTCGAGCCGGATCAGGGCGTCACACTCATCGGATCGCAGCCGATCGTCGAATATTTCGATGAGACCGTCGACCGGATGCCGATGGTCCACGGCAATGCGCAGCTCAGGGCCGAGATCCGGCGGATGACCGAATGGTTCGATATCAAGCTTTATCGGGAAGCCGTCGAGCCCTTGATGAACGAACGGATGCGCAAGCGCCTGGTCAGCCGCGAGAGCCCGGACACGCGTATTCTCCGCGAAGCCATGCGGATCGCGTCCGAGCATCTCGACTATCTGGATTATCTGCTCGACCACCGGCGGTGGCTAGCAGGACCCGGTCTCAGCCTCGCCGACTTCACGGCCGCCGCTCACCTCAGCGTGATCGACTATCTCGGAGCGCTCGACTGGCGGGGACACAAGCAGACCAAGGACTGGTACGCCGTGATGAAGTCACGGCCCTGCTTCCGCCCTCTCCTCGGCGAGCGGATGGAGGTGATCGTGCCGCCCGGCCATTACGATAAGGTCGACTTCTAGGCGCCGGTCAAGTTAGGGCGGCGCGATCTTCGCGTCAGGCCGGTATGAGCGCACCGCGATAGACCTGATCCTCGAGCGTCCGTCCCGCGCCGAGCGCTACGCAGCTCATCGGGTCGTCCGCGACGCGGACCGGAAGGCCGGTAGAGTCCTGCAGGACCGTGGCAAACTCCCGAAGGAGCGATCCGCCGCCGGTCATGGTGATCCCCTGATCGATCACATCTGCCGCGATCTCGGGCTGGGTGTGCTCGAGAGCGGTCCGGACGACCTCTACGATTTGGTTCACCGGTTCGCTGAGAGCGTCGGCGATTTGGGCCTGATCCAGCTCGACCTCCGCCGGCATTCCGCGACCGACGTCGCGCCCGCGAACGAGGGTCGTCAGTCCCTTGCCGTCACCCGGCCGCACCGCCGACCCGATCTCCAGCTTCACCCGCTCGGACGTGCCTTCGCCGATCAGCAGGTTGTAGTTGCGTCGAACGTACGAAGCGATGGCATCATCCATCTTGTCGCCGCCGACACGGGCAGAGCGACAAAGTGCAAGGCCTTGCAGGGAAATCACTCCCACCTCGGTCGTCCCGCCTCCGATGTCGACGACCATGGAACCGATCGGCTCGGCGACCGGCAGTCCCGCACCGATTGCGGCTGCCATCGGTTCTTCGATCAGCGATACGCGATCGGCGCCGGCATTGCTGACCGCGTCGCGTATTGCCCGACGCTCGACCGACGTCGCTCCCGAGGGGATGCAGATCACGACCTCGGGGCCGCGGGCGAAGCGGCTCGGCCCGCCGTGCGCCTTGCGGATGAAATGCTTGATCATTTCTTCGGCGACCTCGAGATCGGCGATGACCCCCGCGCGCAGCGGCCTGATCGTCCGGATATTCTCTGGCGTCTTGCCCATCATCAGCTTGGCGTCGTCGCCGACAGCGCGAACCTTGCGCTGTCCGTTTTCGATTTCCATCGCGACGACCGAAGGTTCGCTCGTGACGATGCCGACGCCGCGGACATAAACGACCGTGTTCGCCGTCCCGAGATCGATCGCGATGTCGCGCGACGAGAAATTGAAAAGTGAGCGCATGACTGGCCCCCCGGCCTTAGAATCGGAATTTCAAAGGCTTAGGCCGACCTCACCGTTGGGCCATATAGTTAATGCGGGTTAAGCGTCGGGCGTGGGATTCTCGCGGCGAGTTGAGCCCCGTCAAGCGTGGACCGCAGTCAACACATAGTTCAACCGCACGTCTTCGCTAAGATGAAGGCCGCGCGTCGGCGACCAAGCGACGCCTTCGACGTCGAGGCATTTGAGGCCTGCATCGGCGAGCATCACCTTCAATCGGTCAGGCGAAATGAACTTGTCGAAATCGTGGGTGCCGCGGGGAACTTTGCCGAGGCCTTCGCCAAGGGTGATGATGATCAGGCGCGACCAACTCGTCGCGTTTGGCGTGGACATGATGAGCAGCCCGTTTGGGGCGAGGCGCTTGGCCACAGCTTTCACGAACATCGCCGGGTCGGCCACATGCTCGATCACCTCCATGCAGGTGATGAGGTCGAACTGGGCTTCGACTTCCTGAACGTCGCCGACCCGATATTCGATCTCGAGCCCGCTCCGCTCGGCATGCTCTCGAGCCACGGCGATCACTTCGGGTGTCGCATCGACTCCCATGGTTTTGGCGCCGAGCCTCGCCAAAGGTTCGGTCAGCAGGCCCGCGCCGCACCCCACGTCCAGCGCCGTCTTGCCGACGAGGGGCGTGCGGCCGCATTCGTCGCATTGCCAATGCTGGTCGATCTGGTCGCGGATATATTTGAGGCGCACGGGATTGAGCTTGTGCAGCATTGCCGAAGCGCCGTTCGGGTCCCACCAGTCGGCCGCCATCTTGCCGAACTGCTCAACCTCTCCCGGCACGATACTGCTTGCCGCTAGGGTAAGGCCGCCGCGCGTGCTTGTCTCCGCCATGCCTGCCTCCTAACAGGCCGCGACCCCGCACCCAAGGAGATCAATGCCCCGCATCGTCATGAAATTCGGCGGAACGTCGATGGCGGGCATTGAGCGTATCCGCAGCGTCGCCGCGCGCGTGCAGCGCGAGGCGGAGGGTGGCAACCAGGTGCTCGTGGTCGTCTCAGCCATGGCGGGGGAGACCGACCGTCTCGTACAGCTGTGCCGTGAGGCCGCCGCGCTGCACGATCCGACCGAATATGACGTGGTGGTTGCGAGCGGTGAGCAGGTGACGGCGGGGCTGCTCGCCATGACCCTGCAGAACATGGGCCTGAAGGCAAGGAGCTTCATGGGCTGGCAGCTCGTCCGTGCCTCGGGCGTCCACGGCAATGCTCGCGTCGAGGCGATCGAGGCGGTCACCTTGGACGAGGCGCTGAGCGGTGGCACCGTCGCGGTCATCCCCGGGTTTCAGGGCGTTTCGAACGACGGCCGTTTGGCGACGCTCGGCCGTGGCGGGTCGGATACTTCGGCGGTCGCCATCGCGGCCGGCGTGAAGGCCGACCGATGCGACATCTATACCGACGTGGACGGCGTCTACACCACCGACCCTCGGATCGTTCCGCGAGCCCGCAAACTCAACCAGGTGACGTTCGAGGAAATGCTCGAACTGGCTGGCGTTGGAGCCAAGGTCCTCCAGGTCCGCTCGGTCGGCCTTGCCATGCGCGAAAACCTTCCCTTGCGCGTTCTGTCCGCATTCGAGGAGAAGCCGGGCACCGACATCGTCGCCGAGCTTTCAGGAGATGACATGGAACGAAACCTGATCGCGGGCATCGCGGCCGACCGCAATGAGGCTCGCGTCACGCTGACCGGCGTGCCGGACAAGCCGGGGACGGTCGCCCAGGTGATCGGACCCATCGCCGAAGCTGGTATACAGGTCGACATGATCGTTCACGCAGCGACGCCCAACCTTTTCACCTCCGACCTGACCTTCACCGTTCCGCGTGCGAGCCTCGCCCAGGCGATGGCCGTGATCGAGCAGCACCGTGAGGCAGTAGCGTACGAAGAGATGATCCACGACGACGCGGTCGCGAAGGTGAGCATCGTCGGGGTCGGCATCCGGTCCAACCCGCAGCTCGCCGCCAAGATGTTCGAGACGCTCGCCGAGCGACAGATCAATCTGCTTGCCGTCTCGACCAGCGAGATCAAGGTCAGCGCGTTGATCTCCGAGGCAGATCTCGACCTCGCTGTACGCGTGCTCCACACGGCATTCGGACTCGACACGGAGAAGGCAGCGTGAGCGGCGAGGGGCTCATCGCCGAACCTCGCGCGGTCCACATGTCCGCCGGCCACGCGCGGCTCAGGGAGCTGATGCATCGCGGGATGGAGTTGCTCGGCTGCGACGTCGCCATCATGGGCGGCGCGATGAGCTGGATCTCCGAGCGCAACCTCGTCTCGGCCATCTCCGATGCCGGTGGCTTCGGGGTGATCGCCTGCGGCGCGATGAGCCCTGAGCTTCTCGATACCGAGATCACGGAGACGAAAGCGCGGACGAAGCGGCCGTTCGGCGTCAACCTCATCACCATGCACCCGCAGCTCAGCGAGCTGATCGACGTTTGTGCCCGGCACAACATCAGTCACGTCGTGCTCGCCGGGGGTCTTCCGCCAGGCGGCGCCATCGATCGAATCAAGGGCGGCGGCGCGAAGGTCATGGCCTTTGCCCCGGCGCTCGCCTTGGCGAAGAAGTTGATGCGTTCGAACGTCGATGCGCTGGTGATCGAAGGCATGGAAGCCGGCGGGCACATTGGCCCAGTATCGACGTCGGTGCTGGCGCAGGAAATTCTGCCCGCCGTCAGCAAGGATATCCCCGTCTTCGTCGCGGGCGGAATCGGCCGGGGCGAGGCAATTGCGGCTTATCTCGAAATGGGCGCAGTTGGGGTGCAGCTCGGCACGCGCTTTGTTTGCGCGACCGAATGCATCGCCCACCCGAACTTCAAGAAGGCGTTCATCCGCGCTTCGGCGCGCGACGCGATCCCGAGCGTGCAGATCGATCCGCGCCTGCCCGTCATCCCGGTACGCGCGCTCAAGAATCAGGAGATGGTCAACTTCGCGGCAAAGCAGCGCGAGGTCGCCCAAAAGCTCGACGAGGGCGCGATCGAGATGGCCGAAGCCCAGCTCCAGATCGAGCATTACTGGGCGGGGGCGCTTCGCCGCGCGGTGATCGACGGCGATGTGGAATCGGGCTCGGTCATGGCCGGTCAGTCGGTCGGCATGGTCAATCGCGAAGAGCCGGTCGCCGAGATCATTCAGGAACTGATCGACGAAGCTGCGGCCGCGCTGGAGAGCCGCGGCTAAGTCTAGCCGCCCATGTGACGCCGCAGGCGAGCCGCGTCGTCTTGGCGAACGTGCAAACCGAGCTTCGACCGCCGGAACAGCACGTCTTCAGCCGTCCGCGCCCATTCGTTTCGAACCAGATATTCGACTTCGCGCTCGTAAAGTCCGGCGCCGAAATGCTCGCCGAGATCGTCGACGGACTTCACGTTCTCCAACACGCGCTCGACACGCGTTCCGTAGGCTTTGGCGAGCCGTGTCGGAAGTCGCGGGGGCAATGCGGAGTAAGCCTGCGCAAGCGACGCGGCATATTCCTCGATCGTTCCGTTGGGAACGTCACCGCCGGGCAGCACGGCTCGCTCCGTCCAGGCCCCGCCACCCTTCCTGAGCAACGGCCCCAAGCGGTCGAGCGCCCGTTCGGCAAGGCTGCGATAGGTTGTGATCTTGCCTCCGAAGATGGTGAGCAACGGCGGTCCGGAGGTGTCGAGATCGATGCGGTAGTCGCGCGTGATCTTTGACGGATCCGCAGCCCCGTCATCGTATAGCGATCGGATTCCTGCGAAATCCCAGACGATGTCTTGAGCCGTGACGTTCCGGGTAAAATAAACGGCGACTGCCGCGAGCAGGTAGTCGGTCTCTTCGCTGCTGATGCTCGGCTCGTCGGGGGCCCCGCACCATTCGACGTCCGTGGTCCCGACGAGCGTGAACTCGTCCTCAAAAGGGATCGCGAACACGACGCGTCCATCACGGTGTTGGAGAAGAAAGGCGTGATCGCCGTCGTAGAGTCGAGGCAGGACGATGTGGCTGCCTTTGACGAGCCTGACCGCCGGGCAATGTTTCGTCCCTCGAACATGCGAAAGCAGGTCGCCGGCCCAGGGTCCAGCGGCGTTGACGAGGGCTCGCGCCTTCACGCTTCGCTCGTGTCCGGAGCTGTGAATGCGAGCGATCCAGTGCGAACCCTCTCTGCGCGCTGTCAAAAGCTCGGTCCGCGTCAGGATCATTGCGCCCCGTTCCGCAGCATCCATCGCATTGAGAACGACGAGGCGGCTGTCCTGAACGCGACAGTCCCAATAAGCCAAGCCTCTTTGCAGATCGGGCTTCAGGCCGTCTCCCAGATCGTTCGGCCGCAACGAACGGCTCCTGGGCAGACCCTTTCGTCCGGCCAAATGGTCGTAGAGGAGCAAGCCGACCCGCAGCTTCCAAGCGGCCCGTCCGGACCCTGTTGCGGGAATCATAAACTCCAGCGGCTCGACGATATGCGGCGCCGCGCGGAGTAGCCGCTCGCGCTCGACCAGCGATTCGCGGACCAGCTTGAACTCGAACTGCTCGAGATAGCGGAGCCCGCCGTGGATGAGCTTGCTACTTGCCGACGAAGTGTGGGCCGCGAGGTCATCCTTTTCGACCAACACGACGGATAGTCCCCGGCCGGCTGCATCTCGGGCGATGCCCACGCCGTTGATCCCGCCTCCGACAACGAGCAGGTCGACCTGTTCCATTGACCTGAGCTTAAACGATTTCGACGAACCGTCTGCTTCCGATTGGCGAGCAGCCGTCGCTCTGTTAGCGCTCGGCCATGCCGCAGTCCGCAGCCGCCTCCGCTCGAGAGATCCTTACGGGTCTCCACGAGATCATGGCCAAGCGGGGATCCGCACAAAGCAAGCTCGACCGCGTCGTCGACCTGATCGCTGCGGCAATGAGCAGCGACGTCTGTTCGATCTACCTATTGCGCGACAATGTCCTGGAGCTGTTCGCGACGCATGGCCTGCGCAAGGAGGCCGTGCACGTGACGCGGCTGCGCATGGGTGAGGGTCTGGTCGGTACGATCGCCGCTGAGGGGCGCATCCTCAATCTTGCAGAGGCCGCCGATCATCCTGCCTTCGCCTACCGCCCGGAAACCGGAGAGGAAAGCTTTCACAGCTTTGCGGGCGTGCCGATCGTGCGGCTCGAAAGCCCGATCGGGGTGCTCGCAGTCCAGCACGCCGAGCCGCGCCGCTACGAGGACGTCGAGATCGAAGCTTTGCAGACCGTCGCGATGGTCCTCTCCGAGATGATCGCCGCAGCACGTCTGGTCGATGGGGCTCGTCGCGGAAGGCTCCGGAGCGCCGGACCTTTGCGGCTGTCCGGCCTCAAGCTGGTTACCGGCATGGCGAAGGGCCAAGCGGTCTTCCATGAACCGCCGATCGTCGTCGAGCATACTGTCGCGGAGGACATCGAGGCGGAGCGCGACCGCGTCTATTCGGCGTTTCGCAAGATGCGCGAGCAGATCGACAACATGGCTCGCGAGGCAGAGTTCGGAACAACTGGCGAGCACAAGGAGATTTTCGAGACCTACCGGATGTTTGCCTACGACGAAGGCTGGTCGCGGCGCATCAACGAGGCGATCGACAGCGGCCTCACCGCCGAGGCTGCGATCGAGCGCGTTCAGCAGAGAACTCGCGCGCGAATGCTCGAAATCGACGATCCGCTGCTGCAGGAGCGGATGCACGACCTCGAGGATTTGTCGGGCCGACTGTTGCGCATCGTGTCCGGGCGCATGGGAACCGCCGCCCAGTCGGGGCTCGCGCATGAC
>JBKPJK010000246.1:0-1106 GCA_046730635.1 Pseudomonadota bacterium
GTCCATCCACGCCTATTTGGCGAAGGCTCGGGAAGCGTCGCAACCCGTAGCCGTGCAGCAGGTCGCCGTCACCGCCTGATCTTTGCGGAGCGGCCGTTCTCCCCTAAGGCGCGGCGATGCTGTTAGCGGTCGATGCCGGCAATACGAACTTGGTCTTAGCGCTGGTCGACGGCGGGACGATCAAGGCGCGTTGGCGCATCGCAACGGACCCGCGGCGCACAGCCGACCAATATGCCGTCTGGCTCCACCAATTGCTCGAGCTCGAAGGCTATTCCCGAAACGACGTCAACGCAGTGATCATCGGTAGCGTCGTGCCGAGGGCGGTTCACAACCTGGAAGTCTTGGCCCGCAAATATTTCCATGTCGAACCGTTGATCGCCGGGCACGGACGGGCGGAATGGCCGCTCGAGCTCGACGTGGATGAGCCTCAGAACGTCGGCGCCGACCGTGCGCTCAACGTCATCGCGGCACATGCCAAGCACCCGGGCGACCTCATCGTCATCGATTTCGGGACTGCGACGACCTTCGACCTGGTCAGCCCCACCGGCGCCTACAAAGGGGGAATCATCGCACCCGGCATCAATCTCTCGCTCGACGCGCTGGTCAACGCGGCGGCCAAGCTTCCGCGGATCGCGATCGAGGCGCCTTCGGGCAACAGCGTGATCGGCCGCACGACCGAGAGCCAGATGATCATCGGCATCTACTGGGGCTATGTTGCGATGATCGAAGGCCTGGTCGAGCGAATGAAGCGCGAGGTCGGCAAGCCGGTCACGGTCGTTTCGACCGGCGGTCTCGCGAGCCTGTTCGACAAGCACACGGCCGTGTTCGACGCAATTGAGCCCGATCTCACCATTCAGGGGTTGGGAATCCTGTACGAGAAGACGACGCACGGCTCCCAATGATCCCAGGCGAAGAGCTCATTTTCTGCGCGCTCGGCGGCTCGGGTGAGATCGGCATGAACGTCAATCTCTACGGTTGCCGCGGCCAGTGGATCATGGTCGATCTCGGCCTGACTTTCGCCGACCCGACCTATCCAGGGATCGAACTGATCCTTCCCGATCTGGAGTTCATCGAGGACCAGCAGGAGCGCCTGGCGGGCATCGTCC
>JBKPJK010000247.1:0-1748 GCA_046730635.1 Pseudomonadota bacterium
CTGGTCGGTCTACTCGACCAGCTCAGCGATACGATGGAGCGCCGGCACTCACCCGAACGGCCGTGGACGCGCGGCAAGATGAGTCCGGGCAAGTTCGAGGCGATGACCAAGGCGATCGTAGGTTTCGAGCTCGATCCGACCGCCATCCGTGGCACGCGCAAGTTCAACCAGCATAAAGCCCGCGAAGATTTGGCTGCGACCATCCAGGGTCAGCGTCGAGCGGGCCGGGAGGATATCGTCGCGGCGATCCAGGAACTCGTGCAGAAATGAACCGGCTGGCCATCTTCGACTGCGATGGCACGCTCGTCGACAGCGGCGGCACCATCTACGCCGCGCTTGCCGACGCCTTTGCGCAAAACGGGATCGACCTGCCGCCGCTCGAGGTCAGCCGCAGGGTCATCGGGCTCAGCCTCACCGAAGCGATGGCCGCACTCCTGCCCGACGCGCCGGCGGAGCAACATTCGACGCTGGCGGAGGATTACAAGCGGGCGTTCTGGCGGTTGCGGGCTGCGGGCAAGGTCGAAGAGCCGCTGTTCGAGGGCGTTCTCGAGCTGCTCGATGCGCTCGAGGGGGACGGCTGGCTGCTGGCGGTCGCCACCGGCAAGTCGGATCGAGGACTGAAGCACTGCCTCGAGAGCCATGGCATCCACGCGCGGTTTGTGTCGCTGCAGACCGCCGACCGTCATCCGTCCAAGCCGCATCCGTCGATGGTCGAGCAGGCGATCGCCGAGGCGGGTGCCGCACCGGAGACGAGCTTCGTCGTGGGGGACACAAGCTTCGACATGGCGATGGCCGCGTCGGCGGGTGCTGCGCCGATCGGTGCGGCCTGGGGCTATCATGACGCCGCGGAGCTGATCGAAGCGGGTGCCGTCGCGGTCGCTCACCGGCCGCTCGAAGTGCTCGAATTGGTGCGGAGCCACGTGCATGGATGACGGGACTGCGCAGAAGCGACTGTTGCTTTATTCGCTCGTCCGCGCAGGTGGGCTCGCGGTGTTCTTCCTCGGCATTGCGATTGTCTACACCGATCTTCTCCGGCCGGGCGGCTGGCCGCAGATCGGCGCGATCGTCGCCATCATGGGGGTGATCGACGCCATGTTCGCGCCGCGCCTGCTCAAGCGTGCGTGGGACGGGAAGGATCGGACCGAGCATTGAAGCGCTTCTGGAAGGACGTCGCCGTCGAGCGGGAGGATGGCGGCTGGACCATCAAGCTCGACGAACGGCCGGTGAAGACTCCGGCGCGGGCTCCGCTGCTCGTCCCGACCGAAGCGCTTGCGAATGCGATTGCTCACGAGTGGCGGTCGGTCGGGGAGACGATCGACCCCCGCGCAAAGCCTCTGACAGGGCTTGCGAACGCCGCGATCGATCGCGTCGCTTCGGACCGCCAGGCTTTCGCGGAGGGGCTGGCGCGCTACGCGGAGGCGGATCTCGCCTGCTATCGAGCCGATGGACCTCGCGAGCTCGTCTCGCGGGAGGAGAAGAGCTGGGACGAGTTGCTCGGCTGGGCGCGGCGTCGCTTCGACGTGGATTTCACGACGACCTCCGGATTGATGCACGTCGCCCAGCCGCGAGCGACGGTCGAGCGGCTGGCCCACGCGATAGCGGCGCTGGATTCCTTTCGATTGGCCGGCCTTTCACCCCTGGTGACGATCGGAGGCTCGCTCGTCGCCGCGCTGGCCGTGTTGGAGAAGGCCGAGACGCCGGAGCAGGCGTGGGACGCGGTGACGATCGACGAGCGATGGCAGCTGGAG
>JBKPJK010000248.1:0-1250 GCA_046730635.1 Pseudomonadota bacterium
CGCTTGAGCATGTCGGCATCCATGCCGAGCAGGTTCGCCTGTTCGCGCGCAAGCTTGATGAATTCGCCGGCCGAAAGCTCGGCTTCGCCGCGAAAACGACGCTGCGAATTGAGGCTCTCGCGGAGGAACTGGAGGTAGGAGATTCCGGGAATCTCGACGGGGTATTGGAAGCCGAGGAACAGTCCCGCGGCGGCGCGTTCGTGCGGCTCCATTGCCAACAAATCCAACCCACCTTCGTCATCCCGGGCTCGACCCGGAATCTGCCTGCCTTCTGCGCCTTCGGAAGAAAAGGCAGGCTCCGGCTCAAGGTCGGGGTGACGCGTTGGCGTGAACGTGACCGACCCTTCCGTCACCTCATATCCGGGCCGCCCCGCGAGCACGTAGGCGAGCGTCGACTTGCCCGAGCCATTCGGCCCCATGATCGCATGCACCTCGCCCGCGGGCACGTGCAGCGACACCCCGTTGAGGATCGGCTTGTCGGCGACGGTCGCGTGGAGGTTGATGATCTCGAGCACTAGCCGACGCTTCCTTCCAGACTGATCCCCAGCAGCTTCTGCGCCTCGACCGCGAACTCCATCGGTAGCTGCTTCAGCACCTCGCGAGCGAATCCGTTGACGATCAGCGCGACTGCCGCTTCCTGATCGAGGCCGCGGCTCATCGCGTAGAACAGCTGATCCTCGCTGATCTTCGATGTCGTCGCTTCATGCTCGATCGTCGCGGTCGGGTTCTTGACCTCGATGTACGGGACGGTGTGCGCGCCGCAGTCAGACCCAAGCAGCAGCGAATCGCACTGGGTGAAGTTGCGCACGTTCTCGGCGCGGGGAAGCACGCGCACCAGCCCGCGATAAGTGTTGTTCGAGCGGCCCGCGCTGATGCCCTTGGACACGATCGTCGAGCGCGTGTCCGCGCCGATGTGGATCATCTTAGTGCCGGTGTCGGCCTGCTGGCGGTTGTTGGTCAAAGCCACAGAATAGAATTCGCCGACGCTGCCCTCGCCCTTCAAAATGCAGCTCGGATATTTCCACGTGATCGCGCTCCCGGTCTCGACCTGCGTCCAGCTGACCTTCGACCGGTCGCCCGAGCAGAGCGCGCGCTTGGTGACAAAGTTGAAGATGCCCCCGCGCCCTTCCTTGTCGCCCGGATACCAGTTCTGGACCGTCGAGTATTTCACCTCGGCGTCCTCGTGGGCGAAGATCTCGACCACCGCGGCGTGCAGCTGGTTCTCGTCGCGCATCGGCGCGGTGCAGCCT
>JBKPJK010000249.1:0-1883 GCA_046730635.1 Pseudomonadota bacterium
ATCTCGTCCATCTCGAAGGCGGCGGGCAGCGTCTCGATCAGTACCGTCGCCTTGATGGTGCCGCGTTCGAGCCGGAGCTTGTTCTCGGCAAAAGCGAAAACGTCGCTCCAGAGCGCCGCTTCTTCCATGCTCTCCATCTTCGGCAGGTAGAAATAGGGGCCTGAGCCCTTGCTGAGCGCCTGCCGCGCATTGTGCCAAAGGTAGAGCGCGAAATCGAACAGCGCGCCCGAGACCGGATCGCCGGCGACAGACACATGATCCTCGGGCAGGTGCCAGCCGCGCGGTCGGACCATCAGCACCGCCGGACGGTCGCCAACGGCATAATGCTTGCCGCTCTCCGGGTCGGTGTAGTCGAGACGGCCGAGCCAATAGTCGCGAAGATTCACCTGGCCCTGGACCAATTCGTCCCAGACCGGAGAGGTCGCATCCTCGAAGTCGGCCATGAACGCCTGCGCGCCCGAGTTCAGCGCGTTGATCAGCATCTTCGCGTTGGTCGGGCCGGTTATCTCCACCCGCCGATCGAGCAGGTCCTGCGGGATCGATCCGACCGTCCACTCCGCCTCCCGGACATCGCGCGTATCCTCGCGAAAGTCCGGCAACTCACCGGCGTCGAAGCGTTGCTGGCGCTCTTCTCGCCTTTCGAGGAGCCGGAGGCGCCGCTGGTCGAACCGCTCATGGAGCTCGGACAGGAACTCCAGCGCGGAGGAAGTCAGGACTTCGGCAGCGCCTCGGACATTGGACGGTTCGGCGATGATCCTGGACGCATCGAGCACATCGCTCAATGTAGCACCGGCTCGATGCAAATCGAGTAGCGTTCGGTCGCTCCGCAGCGGTCGCGGAACGTCAGGCGCTGCCATTCCATCCGCGCCTTCAACTCATCGGTGTAAGGGCCGTGCACGATTTCGGTGCCGGGCTTGAGGTCCTTGAAACGGCAGTCCGCATAGTCACCGCCGACGACCCAGTAACGCTGTCCCATCACCTTGCTCCTACTCTGCTGCCACGCCCGAAGAGACGAACTGGGCCGCTTCGGTCGATTCCTTGAGTGCGACGGTCGAGGCTGTCCCGCCCGAAACGGCAGTGGCGATCGCGTCGAAATAGCCGGTGCCGACCTCGCGCTGGTGGCGGGTCGCGGTGTAGCCGGAGGCTTCGCTTGCGAACTCGGCTTCCTGAAGCTCCGAATAGGCCGCCATTCCGCGGTCGCGATAATCGGACGCCAGCTCGAACATCGCGTGATTGAGGCTGTGGAAGCCCGCCAGGGTCACGAACTGGAACTTGTAGCCCATGGCGCCGAGCTCGCGCTGGAAGTTGGCGATCGTCTCTTCGTCGAGCTTCGCCTTCCAGTTGAAGCTGGGCGAGCAATTGTAAGCGAGAAGCTTGCCCGGGAATTGCGCGTGAATGCCTTCAGCGAAAGCCCGGGCTTCCTCAATGTTCGGATGGCTCGTCTCGAACCAGAGCAGATCGGCATGCGGCGCGAATGCGAGGCCTCGCGCGATACAATGATCGAGGCCCGTGCCGTCCTTTAGACGGAAGAAGCCCTCGGCCGTGCGCTCGCCGGTGATGAACGCGCGATCGCGCTCGTCGACGTCGCTGGTGATGAGCTTGGCGCTCTCCGCGTCCGTGCGCGCGACGAGGATCGTCGGGACGCCGCAGACGTCCGCCGCGAGCCGCGCGGCGTCGAGGTTGCGGATCGCCGCCTGGGTCGGGATGAGCACCTTGCCGCCGAGATGCCCGCACTTCTTTTCCGAGGCGAGTTGATCTTCGAAGTGAACGCCGGCGGCGCCCGCTTCGATATAGGCCTTCATGATCTCGTAGCAGTTCAAGGGACCGCCGAAGCCCGCCTCGGCATCGGCGATAATCGGCGCGTACCAGTCGCGCTTCGTGCC
>JBKPJK010000250.1:0-4792 GCA_046730635.1 Pseudomonadota bacterium
TCGCTGCCGCTGTTCGCCGCGGGCGCGGTGTCGGTTGCCGGCGCAGCCTGCGGAGCTGCGGGGGCAGGCTGGTTCTGGGCCGCGGCCGGGCCTGCATAGAGTCCCATAGCCAACGACGCGGCACTGACGCACGCAAGATAACGCTTCTGATGAATCACGTATTTCCCTCCCCGGATTTGGGGAGGACCCTTAGAGATTATCCCGTCGTTATCTTTTCCTCCGGCGTCAGCAACTTTCGCGATCGTGACAGCAGCATCGGGCCGTTGAAGTCATCGGGACTAGCCCCGATAGCGCGTGGTTGCCGCCCGTGCGCATCAGGTCGCGACATGCGGATCGGCATTATCATCGTCAGCGGACTCACGTTCGCGGCCAGCGCCGGAGCGCTCGCCAGCGAGCAATCCCACCGTTGGTCCTATGCAGGGCAGACCGGACCTTCCCACTGGGCCGAGCTGGATTCCAAATTCGCCGCTTGCGCCACCGGCAAGAGGCAGTCGCCGATCGACATCCGCACGCACGGCGTCCACGGTCAGGGCTTGCCGGGCCTGGTTTTCGATTATCGACCGAGCCCGCTGCATATCATCGACAACGGCCATAGCATCCAGGTCGATCTGGATCCCGGAAGCACGCTTCGGATCGGGGACAAGAGCTACAGCCTGGTCCAGTTCCACTTCCACCATCCGAGCGAGGAGCGGATCAACGGCAAGCCTTCGGAAATGGTCGCGCACCTCGTCCACCGCGATGCCGACGGAAAGCTTGCCGTCGTCGCCATCCTGTTCGACACCGGCAAAGCCAACCCCACGGTCGACGCGCTGTGGAGCCATTTGCCGAAGCAGAAGGAGCATGAGGCGGACTTCAACGACGTGCGCATCAACCCCGCCGCGCTGCTTCCGCCGAATCGCGCTTATTTCACCTACACGGGATCACTGACCACGCCGCCCTGTTCGGAGGACGTCCGCTGGATCGTTATGAAATCCCACTCGACGCTGTCGAAAGGCGAAATCGCAACCTTCGCGGCTCACTATCCTAACGATGCCCGGCCCGTTCAGAATCTGAACGGCCGCGAAATCCTGGCCACGAACTGAACGGTTGGGGTCGCGTTCAGCTGCCCGACTTCTGAGTCGCGCGCAGCTCGGGATTCAGCCTGCTGTTGATCTCGCGATGGATCTGCCGGCCCATGAGGTGGGCCTCCACGTTCATGTAGCCCTCTCGCAGCAGGCGACGCCTGACCTCGCGAATCGACCCGCATTCGCCCGCCAGCTGGAAGGCTCTTTCAATGATGTTCACGCCGTACATTCCGTACGTGTAGCGAATTGAACGGCCGAACGTCGTAACGTGGGTTAAGCCGCTGAACGTCGCTGTTCCGCACTTCGAGGCTGCATGAACGGCAGCTTGGGACTTTAAGCCTGCGGCCGGTTGGATTAGCTGACAGGCGAACGGAGTTAGCCATGTCCACCTATGCAGATCGCCTGAAGGCCCTTCGCGAACAGCTCAAAGCCAACCAGCTCGACGGCTTCGTCGTGCCGCTGACCGACGAGCATATGAGCGAATATGTGGGAAGCTATGCCCAGCGCCTCGCCTGGCTGACGGGCTTCGAGGGGTCCGCGGGTTCGGCGGTCGTGCTTCCCGAAGAAGCGGCGATCTTCGTCGACGGCCGCTACACGCTTCAGGTCCGCCAACAGGTCAGCCCGACGGAATGGAGCTACCAGTCGGTGCCCGAGACCAGCACGACCGAGTGGCTCAAGGAACACGCGCCGCAGGGCGCTCGCATCGGCTACGATCCATGGCTGCATACTCGGGACTGGGTGCAGAAGGCCAAGGAAGCGCTCGCCACCCGCGGCGCGGAGCTGGTGCCGGTGGCGCGCAATCCGATCGACGAGGTGTGGAAGGATCGTCCCGAGGCATCGAAGGCGCACCTCATCGTCCAGCCGGATCGATATGCCGGCAAGTCGGCGGCCGAGAAGCGCACCGAGATCGGCGACTGGCTGGTCAAGCAGCACGCCGATGCCGCGGTCCTTTCCGCGCTGGATTCGATCGCCTGGGCGTTCAACATTCGCGGCGCCGACGTGACGCACACGCCGGTCGCTCTGGCTTATGCTCTGGTCCATGCGGACGGGACATCAGACTTGTTCGTCGCGTCGGAGAAGATCGGGCCCGAGGTGAAACAGCATCTCGGCAATGGTGTCCGGCTGCACGAGCGCGCCGAGTTCGAGACTGCGCTCGCCGATCTCAAGGGCAAGACGGTCGTCGTCGACCCCGAGCGAGCCGTAGCCGCAATCTTCGAGGCGCTCGAGCGGGCCGGTGCGAAGGTCGTCGCGATGCGCGACCCGACCGTGCTTCCCAAGGCACTCAAGAACCCCGCCGAGATCGCGGGTCAGAAGGCAGCCCAGGAGCGCGACGGCGCCGTGATTTCACGCTTCCTCCGCTGGATCGACGAAGAAGCGCCGAAGGGCGAAGTCGATGAGCTCAAGGCGTCGGATCATCTCGAAGCGCTTCGGCGCGAGAATCCGGAGCTTCGCGACCTGTCGTTCGACAGCATCTCGGGCGCCGGGCCGAACGGCGCGATCGTTCACTACCGGTCGAGCGAGAAGACCAACCGGAAGCTCGAAAAGGGGACGCTCTACCTGATCGATTCCGGCGGTCAGTATGTCGATGGGACGACCGACATCACTCGCACAGTGCCGATCGGTGAGCCGACGGACGAGATGCGCGACCGCTTCACGCGTGTACTCAAGGGTCACATCGCTATTGCCACGGCGGTCTTCCCAAAGGGGACCCGCGGCAGCCAGCTCGACAGCTTCGCCCGCCGGCCGTTGTGGGAGGCAGGCATCGATTATGCGCACGGGACCGGGCACGGGGTCGGCAGCTTCCTCGCGGTCCACGAGGGGCCGCAGCGCATCTCCCCTGTCGGCAGTTCGCAATCGGGCGGCGACGAGCCGCTCCAGGCCGGCATGATCATCTCCAACGAGCCCGGCTACTACAAGACCGGGGAATACGGCATCCGCATCGAGAACCTGGTGCTGGTCGTCCCGCGCGAGATCGAAGGCGCGGAAAAGGAGATGCTCGGGTTCGAGACGCTGACCTTCGCTCCGATCGACCGTCGTTTGATCGATGCCGAGATGCTCGATCCCGAGGAGCTGATCTGGCTCAATTGCTACCACGCGCACGTCCTCGCGAGGATCGGTCCCAACCTCAAAGG
The DNA here is from genome assembly GCA_046730635.1 of Pseudomonadota bacterium. Taxonomy (GTDB): domain Bacteria; phylum Pseudomonadota; class Alphaproteobacteria; order Sphingomonadales; family Sphingomonadaceae; genus Sphingomicrobium. Next base: position 3,197 of record JBKPJK010000250.1, read on the forward strand.
GGCGGATCTCGAATGGTTGCGGCGGGCCTGTGCGCCAATCTGCCCCGATTGATATAACGCATCCGTTCGCTTAATGTTCTCCACCAGGAGGACACGATCGTCGTGCGGCGATGGCGCGCTTGAAAACGGCGGGCGCCGAGGCCGACGGTCCGGCGACGCTGTTCATCTCGGAGGGGGACGGCACGGAGCACTCACCACGCTGAATCCCGTTACAGGACGGTCACTGGCGATTAATTGCCCGTTTAATGCGTTGGGCGTAAAAGGAAAAACCACGGAGACGAATCGGTGATTTCTGCGCTTCAGCTTGTCCTTGCCATCGTCCTGCTCGGCGTCGTCATCTGGATCGGTGACGCGCTTGCCGGGGGGATTGAGGCGGCGCTCGGCGAAAAGCCGCTGAGAGACCGCGACATCGGTCGCCCTTAGTCGCCGTCTTTTTCGTCCTTTTCCGCGTCGCCCATTTCTCGCAACTGCGCCTTTCGGCGCCTGAGGTTCTCTCGCAGCGCGGCGGCAAGCCGCTCCTCCCGTCCTTTGTCCTTGGAGCTCATGCGACCGAGATGCCGCCTGTGGCGCCTGCCTTCAAGCGGGTTGACAGGGCGCGGGCCGCCCCGTCATAGGCGCGCGGCCTCCAGACAAAATGCTGCCGTAGCTCAGTGGTAGAGCGCATCCTTGGTAAGGCTGAGGTCGTGAGTTCAATCCTCACCGGCAGCACCACCTCTTCACATTGACCGGACCTTGCGGCGCCGCCATTCCGCCACGCCATGCGTTTCTTCTCCGACAATGCCGCGCCCGCACATCCGAAGGTGATCGAGGCGATCGCTGCCTCCAACAGTCTCGCCACGGCGTACGACGGCGACCACTGGAGCCAGCGGCTCGACGGCGCCTTTTCTGAGCTGTTCGAGACTGATGTCCGTGCTCTTTGGGTTTCGACCGGAACCGCTGCCAACTGTCTTGCGCTTGCGGCGCTCTGTCCGCCTTATCGTGGGATCATCTGCCACCGCGACGCGCATATCGAGGTCGACGAGGCCGGTGCTCCCGGTTTCTTTACCGGCGGCGCAAAGCTCATGCTCCTGGACGGCGACGGTGCGAAGATCAGCGCGAGGAGCGTCGCCGACGCCTGCGACCTGATCCGCAACGATGTTCATCAGGTCCAGCCCGCGGCGATCTCGATCACCAATGCGACCGAGTACGGGCTTGTCTATCGCGCATCGGAGGTTGCTGCACTCGGCGAATTCGCGAAGCAGCGCGGACTTTCGCTGCACATGGACGGAGCTCGCTTCGCCAATGCGATTGCCACCACCGGTCAAAGCCCAGCCGACGTAACCTGGCGAGCCGGTGTCGATGCCATGTCCTTCGGTTTCGTGAAGAATGGCGGGCTCAATGCCGAGGCGCTGATCCTCTTCAGGACCGAACTGTTCGACGAGGTCGCGGTGCGTCGCAAGCGGGCAGGTCATCTGTCATCCAAGGGCCGAATGCTTGCTGCGCAGATTCTCGCGCTGCTCGAAGACGGGCTGTGGCTCGACAACGCACGCGCGTCCAACGGAGCTGCGCAGACCGTCGCTCAGGCCGGAGGGCGTCGGCTGGTCTACCCGGTCGAGG
>JBKPJK010000251.1:0-3659 GCA_046730635.1 Pseudomonadota bacterium
GTCATGAACCGCGCCCGAAGCTGATGCGTCGGCCGTCGATGCGTGCTTTCGTCGCGGTGATAGAAACCGTGGAGGAAAATCTCGCGACCTTCGTCCGCCCATGTACGCAGGCGCGTGGCGAAGGTTGACCCCGGGACGATAGGTGCCGTGCCCCAGTGATTGGGCACTACGAGCATCGCAGTATGATGACCGGCGTGCGGCGTTAGCAGCTCTGTCAGTGCATCGATTTCGCTCTCGAAACGCGGCGAGACGTCATGGATTGAAGCAAGGAGAATGCGCCCGGCGGTCATTGGGCGACTATTTGCCCCGGTGGTGATCGTTCGCCACCCAAAAGCGTCTCCATGAACAAAGCTTCACTTGAGCTTAATGCTGCCGCCGGGTCTCTCCGACCCGCATGCGGATCGTCGATGTTTGCGCCTTCTACGCACCTTTGGGCGGTGGCGTTCGGACCTATGTCAATGCCAAGTTGAAGGCAGCCGCACGCTTCGGCCACGAAGTGATCGTCATCGCTCCCGGTGAAGAATATGCGACCTTCCATCGCGGGCCCGGCGCTATCCTCGTGACCTTGCCTTCGCCACGACTGCCGGTGGATCGGCGCTACCGCTACTTCAGCGACGAACGTGCGCTTCATGCCGAGCTCGATGCCTGGGCTCCCGACCATGTCGAGGCGTCATCCCCCTGGTCGAGCGCCACCATGGTGGGCCGGTGGCAAGGTTCGGCAAGCCGGTCGCTCGTCATGCACTCGGACCCGTTGGCTGCCTACGCCTACCGCTGGCTCGGAGGCATTGCTTCTACCGACCAGATCGATCGCTGCTTCGGTTGGTTCTGGCGCCATCTGCGGGGCCTCGGCCGCCTCTACGACCTCGTCGTCTGCTCGAACCGGCAACTGACGGACCGTCTGCTGTCTGGGGGGATCGAAAATACCGAGACGCTGCCGATGGGCGTCGAGTCTTCATTGTTTTCGCCAAATCTTCGTTCGACAGAAATCCGCGAAGCCGCGCTTGCAAGCCTCGGGCTCGACCCATCTGGAGTACTTCTCCTCGGCCTCGGCCGCCTGTCCGCGGAGAAACGCTGGGATATGGTGGTGCGCGCCGTGGGCGAGACGGCCCGTAACCGTCCGGTAGGTCTCTTGCTCGCAGGTGACGGGAGGCGGCGCCAGAAGCTCGAATTGCTTGCCGAGCGCTTCCCGTCTGTGGCCGTCCTTCCTCCCGTCACCGACCGCGGCGAGCTCGCGAAGCTGCTCGCCAGCGCGGACGCGTTGGTCCACGGATGCGAGGCGGAAACTTTCTGCATGGTTGCGGCGGAAGCCCGGTCGAGCGGCATTCCGCTCATCGTTCCGGACCGCGGCGCCGCATTGGATCATCACGTAAGGGGGGCAGGGACGATCTATCGGTCGGCGAACGAACGGTCGCTCGAACATGCGATCGAGACGTTCATCGACAATGGGCCGGAGCTTCAGCGAGCAGCTGCCGTTCGTTCGAGCCGCGTGCGGACGATGGACGAGCATTTCGCCGACCTGTTTGCAAGATATGCGGAGATCGCACCGACGCCGGTCTATCAGCAAAGCCCAGCTGCTTGCGTCGCTTCGCCTGAGCTGGCGCTGGCGCATTCGGCAGCTCGAACGTTGTAACCACTCTTCCGCTGAGCCGGCCGATCATGACGACCCGGCGAGGGCCTCGCTGACGATCCGCTCAAAGTCGGGACCGACCGGGAAGCCTGCCAGTACCCACCGATCCTCGATCGCTCTCAATGTCTTTGCGATCAGGGGGCCTTCAGGAAGCCCCCGCTTGATCAGAGCTCCGCCTCCGATCGGCAAGCGGGGCGCCTTCCAGCCGGCGATCTTGCGAGCTTCGTCAAATTCGCCGTCGATCAGCAGGCGATCCACGGCGCATTCGGTGCCGAGCCGATAGGCCAGGGCGTCGGCGGAAGGATAACGATCGCCGCCCGCAGCGCATACGAGGCGCTTGCGCTCCTTGTTCGAGAGCCTCAGCCGGGCACCCACCTCATCGGCGATCTTGGAGTCCCGAGGAAGGAGAGCGGAGAGCCGCCGTAGCGGATCCGGCTCTATTCCCGCTACTCGTTCGCTCTTCACCAGCGCTTGAAGCATGCGCAACTCCGCGCTGCCGATCTCCGGAAGGACCGGCTTGAGGATCGCATGTCGAAGCATGACGGCAATCGTAGGCGAAGGGTCTTCGACCGCCAGGAGCTTCAGGATCTCGTCCGCGATGCGCTCGCGCGACAGGGCCATGAGATCGTTGGCCCGTGCCGCACACGCTTCCAGGGCAGCTGGATCCAACTTTCCCGATCCGAACCGAGCATGGAAGCGGAAGAATCTGAGGATCCTCAGATGGTCCTCGGCAATGCGCTGGAGCGGATCGCCGATGAAGCGTATGTGCCGATGCTCGAGGTCGTCCAGTCCCCCGAAATAATCGAAGACCTCTCCCGTCGTCGGATCGGCAGACAGCGCGTTGATGGTGAAGTCGCGCCTGGCGGCGTCCTCCTCCCAATCGTCCGTGAAGGCGACCGTCGCTCGGCGCCCGTCGGTCGAGACATCGCGCCTCAGGGTCGTGATCTCGAACGGGTGCCCGTCGCTGATGGCCGTGACCGTGCCGTGATCGATTCCAGTCGGCACCGCCTTGATCTTCGCTTCCTCGAGCCGCCGGACGACCTCTTCAGGCTCCAGACGTGTCGCGAGGTCGACATCACTCACGGGGAGCCGGAGCAGATCGTCCCGCACGGCGCCTCCGACATAACGCGTGAAGCCCTCGTCCGCCGAAAGCGCCTTGAGCAATCGTGCCGTGCCCCGGCGCTTGCGCCACTTGTCGGCATCCAGCCTCAGCTCCATTGCAGCCTACGCGATAGATTGACGATCATCGCCGCGGTCGCCCCCCAGATCCTGCGCTCCTCCCAGACGATTTCATAGTAATGACGCGTCTTCCCCTCGAACGATACGGTCCGGCGGTGTTGATTGGCAGTGTCGAGCACAAAGGCCAATGGCGCTTCGAACCAATCGGCGACCTCATGTTCATGAGGGGTGAGGGGAAGGTCGGGAGGAACGACGCCGACCACCGGCGTCACGACATAGCCGGTAATGGTTCGATAAGGCTCGATCGATCCGATCAGCTCGACGGCTTCGCGATTGAGGAGAAGCTCCTCATGCGCTTCGCGCAAGGCGGCCTCGGCTACGGTCTCCCCGGGGTCGATCCTTCCTCCCGGAAAGGCGACCTGGCCGGCGTGGGTTCGCATGTCTTGCCGGCGGACAGTCAAGATGACGCCCGGCCGCTGGCGGTCCGTGATTGCGATCAAGACGGCAGCTTCAACGTCGGCCGCGTCACGAACCTCGGGAAGATCGCCGCTTAACAGCGACTGGCTGGCCGGCGACGATAATGATGTGCGCAGTCGCTCGGCGAGGCTCACTCCGGTTCCTCCAGCGCAAAGAATTGCCCATCGCTCCAGACGCCGGGCCGTTTCGGGTTTTCGGAAAGGGCCATCTCGGCGAGTTCGTAATAGACGGAACGCGAGAGCTCCGCCTCCAATCCATGACGAACGAGGATCCGCGGGGAGGGCCCATGCGAGTCGCCAACCAGTCTCAACGGATGGTCGGGTCCGAGGATGATGGCGTCGCCGCTGTCCAGCCTGAAAGCGATCCTGTGTTCCTC
>JBKPJK010000252.1:0-6055 GCA_046730635.1 Pseudomonadota bacterium
GCTCCATCTGCTGGGTTACGACCACCATGACGACCGCGAGGCGGCAGACATGGAAGCGCGCGAAATCCGCGCGTTGGAGCGGCTGGGCATCGCGAACCCCTATGAGGTGAGCGCCTGATGGCGACTCGGCAGGACGAGGGCGGCTCTCGCCTGTGGAGGGGAATGCGCCACCTGATCTTCGGCGACGATTCCGAATCCACGCTTCGCGAGGAGATCGAGGAAGCGATCGACGAAGCGGAGGATTCGAGGCCCGTCGCAGGCGACCTCTCGCCCGCCGAACGGCAAATGCTGCGAAACATGCTGCATTTCGGCGAGCAGACCGCGGGCGACATTTGCGTCACGCGCGGGGACATCATGGCCGTCCCCTCAAGCATCGCTTTCGAAGATTTGGTCCGGGCCTTCGCCGACGCCGGCCACAGCCGTCTGCCGGTCTACGGCGAGAGCCTCGATAACGTCATCGGCATGATCCACATCAAGGACGTCTTCATCGCCAACGTCGACCCGAGCCGCGATCGTTCCATCGCGGCGCTCATGCGGGAGCCGTTGTTCGTGCCCGAGTCGATGGGCGTGATCGAGCTTCTCGCGCGGATGCGGCAGCAACGGATCCACCTCGGCATCGTCGTCGATGAGTTCGGCGGCACCGAGGGCCTCGTCACGATCGAAGACGTGGTCGAGGAGATCGTGGGCGACATCGAGGACGAGCATGACGAGGCCGAGGCCGGCATGCTGACGATGATCGACGACGGCCTGTGGGAAGCGGACGCGCGGCTGGAGCTGGACGAACTCGCCCAAGCCGTCGATCCGCGCCTCTCATCGGCTGAGGACGAGGTCGATACGGTCGGCGGACTGGTCTTCCTTCTCGCCGGTCACATCCCGGCGAAGGGTGAGTGCGTCAGCCACCCATCGGGCTGGACGATCGAAGCAGTCGACTCGGATCCGCGAAAGATCATCAGGGTCCGCCTTCACGCGCCCGATCGGGCAGAGCGCGAAGCCTAGTTTTTCGCGAACAGATTGGCCGGATCGGCCATGGCCTTGAACTCCAATGCATTCCCCGCCGGATCGAGCAGGAACATCGTTGCCTGCTCGCCCGGCTGACCCTCGAAGCGGATCGTCGGTTCGATCACGAACTCGACGGTCGCGGCTTGCAGTCTCGCCGCGAGCGCCCGCCAATCGTCCATCGACAGGACGAGCCCGAAATGCGGCACCGGCACATGCTCGCCGTCCACTTCGTTGGCGCTGCGTCGTCCCGCATCGGGCGACAAATGGGCGACGATCTGATGGCCGTGGAGGTCGAAATCCACCCATTCGTCTGCGCTGCGCCCCTCCGGGCAGCCGAGCAGCTCGCCGTAGAAGCGACGCGCGGCGGCCAGATCGTCGACGGGAAAGGCAAGGTGAAATGGAGGAAGGGCCATGGACCGCCCCTGCTCGGGACAGCGTCGATTGTCGAGGCTTTCGTTGACCTGCGGTAACGGCTAGCCATCGCCTCTCATGATCTACGTGCTGTACGCCTTCATTACCGGCGCGTTGTCCGCGTTTGCGTTTGAGCCCGTCGGCCTGTGGCCGCTGCTTCCAGTTGCATTCGGCGTTCTGTGCGAGCTTCTCGACAGGACCCGGAAGTTCTCGCACGCGCTGCTTGTGGGCTGGGCGTTCGGCGTCGGACAATTTGTGATAGGCCTGAATTGGATCGCCACGGCTTTCACCTATCAATCGGCGATGCCGGCCTCGCTCGGCTGGATCGCGGTCATCCTGCTCTCGCTCTACCTCGCCGTCTATCCCGCGATGGCGACCGGCCTGGCGTGGCGCTTCGGCCGCGACAATCGCATGGCGCTGCTCCTGGTGCTGGCCGGCGCCTGGACGATCACCGAATGGCTTCGAGGGACGATGTTCACCGGCTTCCCCTGGAACCCGGCGGCCGCGGTCCTGGTGCCCACGCCGCTGCTCGGAATTGCGCCGTTGCTCGGCACCTACGCCTTGTCTGGTCTGGTGGTGTTGCTCGGCGGTGCAATCTGGCTCGAATATTACCGGCGGTGGCTGCCCCTGGTCGCCATCTTCGGCGTCACTGCGGTCATGATGATCCTTCCGACCTCGGCCGTCCCCCCCGATCCGCTCACGGTCCGCAACGTCCGCATCGTTCAGCCGAACATCGGCCAGCAGGACAAATGGCGTCCGGGATTCGACGAGCAGGCCGCAAGGCAGCTCGCAGCGCTGTCGGGCGGGCCGGCGGCCGACGCCCGCTTGCTGCTTTGGCCCGAGGCCGCAATCACGGATCCGGTCGAGGACGCACGTACCGACGAACACCAGGCGCTTGCCGAGTTCCAGCGGACCCGCGCAGCGTCGTTGCTGGGGCCGAGCGACCTGCTGCTGACCGGCGGGATCGCGATCGCCGCCCACGACGGAGTCCATGTCGATGGCGCAGCCAACAGCATTTACGCGCTGGCTCCGGGCGGGCGCATCGTCGGACGATACGACAAGGCGCATCTGGTTCCATACGGCGAATATCTCCCGATGCGGCCGATCCTGTCGGCGATCGGCCTGTCGCGGCTTGCTCCGGGCGATATAGACTTCACTCCCGGCCCAGGACCGCGCACGATCGACCTCGGCCTGCAATGGGGCAAGGTCGGGTTGGAGCTTTGCTACGAGATCATCTTCTCCGGGCACGTGGTCGATGAGCGGCACCGACCGGCATTCATCTTCAATCCGTCCAACGATGCGTGGTTCGGCAGATGGGGGCCGCCCCAACATCTAGCGCAGGCCAGGTTGCGCGCGGCAGAGGAAGGCCTACCCGTACTCCGCGCGACGCCGACCGGCATCAGCGCCGTCATCGACGGTCGCGGCGCGATCGTGAAACAGCTTCCCTGGCGAACCGCTGGAGTGATCGACGCGGTTCTGCCGCCTCCCGCCAATTCCGCAACGCCATTTGCGCGAGTGGGCAATTTCATCCCGCTGTTGCTCGGCTTCGGCTTCATCGCGGCCGGCATTGCGGAAGGCCGCAGGCGCCGCTAGAGCATCATATAAAGCTTTCTTTATATCCCAAATCGAAGGATCCGGTTCCGCATATGCGCAGCTCTTACTTGTTCACGTCCGAATCGGTTTCCGAAGGTCATCCGGACAAGGTCGCCGACCAGATTTCCGATTCCATCGTCGACCTGTTCCTGTCGAAGGATCCGGAAGCGCGCGTCGCCTGCGAGACGATGACGACGACCAACCGCGTGGTCCTTGCCGGGGAAATCCGCGGAAACGGAATCATGGACCAGGACGGCAATTGGGCGCCGGGCATCCGCGAAGAAATCGAGCAGGCCGTTCGCAACGTCGTCAAGCGGATCGGCTACGAGCAGCAGGGCTTCCACTGGGACCGCCTCGATTTCGCCAACCACCTGCATCCGCAGTCAGCGCATATCGCCCAGGGCGTCGACGCGGCTGACGACAAGGACGAAGGCGCCGGCGACCAGGGCATCATGTTCGGCTTCGCCTGTGACGAGACGCCCGACCTGATGCCGGCGACGCTCGATTACAGCCACAAGATCCTGATGGAGATGGCCAAGGACCGTCACAGCGGTGCCGCACCCTTCCTCGAGCCCGATGCCAAGAGTCAGGTCACCCTTCGCTTCGAGGCGGGCAAGCCCGCCAAGGCGACCGCCATCGTCGTCTCCACCCAGCACAAGCCGGGCTACGACAAGGGCGAAAAGCGCGCTGAGCTCCACGCTTATGTGAAGGACGTCGTTGCTCGTGTGATGCCGCAGCATCTCCTCGGCAATGAGACCGTCTATCACATCAATCCGACCGGCAGCTTCGAGATCGGTGGACCCGACGGCGATGCCGGAATCACCGGGCGCAAGATCATTGTCGACACCTACGGCGGCGCAGCTCCGCATGGCGGCGGCGCTTTCTCCGGGAAGGATCCGACAAAGGTCGACCGCTCGGCCGCTTATGCCGCGCGCTATCTCGCCAAGAACATCGTCGCCGCCGGCCTTGCCCGGCGCTGCACCATCCAGCTTGCCTATGCGATCGGAATCAGCGAGCCGCTATCGCTCTACGTCGATACCCACGGGACCGGCACGGTGCCGGACGAAGCGATCGAAGCTGCCATCGGCCGCATCGACAAGCTCGGGCGCCTGACGCCGCGCGGCATCCGCACGCACCTCGGCCTCAACAAGCCGATCTACGAAGCGACCGCAGCTTATGGTCACTTCGGCCGCAAGCCCGAAGGCGATCGTTTCCCGTGGGAGCGCGTGGACCTGGTCGAGGACCTGAAGACGGCCGTGGCCGCCTAAGGTTCTGACTAACGTTCGTCGTGCACGCCGACGCCGTGGCGGTAGACGAGGTCGCCGCCTTTCCAGCCGCTGTAAACGAGGATGAGCACGACAACGGCCGAGATGTAGACGCCGGTCGAAGCGATGAAATCGTCGTTCCTCAGGCGCAGCACGAGGTTCACCAGCTCGAGCACGACGGCCGTCACGTTGGCGAGCATATGCTTCACGGCGTCGCCGCTCTGGACACGCTTGTCGCCGAGGAAATCCGTCAAGCCGGCGACCGCCGCCAGCGCTGCCGTGACGAGACCGACGATCAGAAGCCACTGAGAGGCGGTCGCGAACCCAGGGTCCTGATTGCGGACGTACATGACGTCGGTGACCAAGGTTCCGATGAAGCAAACGATCGGAAATGGGATGAGCATCGGATGGATCGGATGTCCGCCGATCCGAGCGGTGCTTCGCGGGTGGCCGTGCGGGGCCTCTTTCATTGTGGCCATGACTCTCCTCCTCTTCCGCGCATTTGACGCGCTGACGGAGGACGAGGTTCCCTCACTTTAACCTGGGTGAGTCCCGTCGTAAGTGATGCGCCAGACGGTGTTTCCGACATCGTCCGCGACGATCAGCGCCCCAGTTCGGTCGATCGCCACTCCAACGGGTCGACCACGTGCCTCGCCATTTGCATTGAGGAAACCTGCAACGAAGCTGTGCGGCGGCCCGACGGGCTTGCCGCCCGCGAACCTGATGAAGACGACCTTGTACCCGTTGTACGAAGTGCGGTTCCAGCTGCCGTGCTCGCCTACGAAGGCTCCGCCGCGGAAGAGGGCCGGGAAGCTGTTGCCGGTGTAGAAGGTCAGTCCAAGTGCAGCGACGTGGGAGCTTAAAGCGTAATCTGCGGGGATCGCCTTTGCGACCAGATCCGGCCGCTGCGGTCGGACCCGAGGATCCACGTGCTGCCCGTAATAGCTGTAGGGCCACCCGTAGAAGGCTCCCGGCCTGACCGAGGTCATGTAGTCCGGCACAAGGTTTGGCCCGAGCTCGTCGCGCTCGTTGACGACCGTCCAGAGTGTATTGCTTCCCGGGTAGAAGGTCAGGCCGTTGGGGTTGCGAAGGCCGCTCGCGAAGACGCGATAGGCGCCGGTCTTCGGATCGATCTCCCAGATGGCCGCGCGATTGGTTTCGGCCTCAGGTCCGCGCTCCTGGACGTTGCTGTTCGAACCGACGCCAGCATAGAGCTTCGATCCGTCCGGGCTTGCGGTGAGGCTCTTCGTCCAGTGATGGTCGATCAAGCCTCCGGGAAGGTCGATGACCTTGCGGCCGGGCGCAGTGATTTGAGTCTGTCCCGGCGTGAAAGGAAAAGCGACGATGCCGTCGGTATTCGCAACGTAGAGCTCGTTGCCCACCACCGCGATTCCGAACGGCGAATTGAGACGGTCGACAAGGACGGTCCGAAGCTCCGGCTTGCCGTCGCCATCGGCGTCGCGAAGCAAGGTTATGCGTTGCGGCTTGCCCGAACTGCCTGACGTTTCTTTCGCCCCTCCGCCGCCGTGGGCCATCGACATGATGAAATCTCGGATCGGATCCTTGGGACGATCGACCGGCTCGCTTCCGGTGCGGTCGGTTTCCACCACGAGGATATCCCCATTCGCGAGCGGAAGCACGTTGCGAGGATTTGAGAGACCCGTAGCGAGCGGCGCAATCCGGAAACCCTTGGGGACCACGGGCGTCTCGCCCTGCTTCCAGCCGATCACCTTGGGTACGCCGACCGCGGCGACCAGTTCTTCCGACGGCTTGGGTAGCACCGGATT
>JBKPJK010000253.1:0-7503 GCA_046730635.1 Pseudomonadota bacterium
TTTCTGCGTCACCTTCAGCTTGTAGGCGAGGGTCCCGTCGAAATCGTCGCGGCCAAGGTAGGTGACCTTGCTCCCGTCGGTACGGGAGGCGAGCAGCGGACCATCGATCAGCGCCTGGTCGGCGAGCTGCCGCGCTTCGTCCCCCGACATCCGCTCCGGGTCCTTGCGGCCTTGGAAGGGATTGATCTTCCAGGCGCCCTGACCGTCATAAGCCTGAACCAAGTCGAGGCCCTGAACGCCAAGGTCCAGCTTCAGCGCATCGGACCCGCCGAGGCGCGCCTGGGTCGATTTCAGACTGAGCTCGAAATCGCCTGGCAGGATCGTTCGACCTTCGAAGGTGACCGTCTTGATCGCTTCGAGTGCCGCCGCACCACCGCGTGCCTCGAGATTCTTGGCGATGAGACTTTGCGCGTCCTGAGCGTTCGCGGGATTTGCAGCGCAGCCGATCAGCAGCGCAGCAAGGGCGTGACGAATTCGCATGTAAACTGGCCCCCTCTGCTTAGGGGCCGGACCATGGAACCGGTGTCGGAGCGAATCAAGCGCCGCTCGGACCGTTCATCGACAGGATCCGCGCGTTCGCGATTGTTTATCTTTGTGCGGCATAGGCGCTTGCCCGATCCATGTCGTGCTGTGCGATCACCGCGCGCACGACATTGTTCATCAGAGTCATCCTGACCGGCAGCGGCACCGAAGTCAGCTTGATCATCACGGCCACCGAATAGCATTTGCCGTCCGGGGCGGTCAGGATACCGATGTCGTTGTAGCCGGCCTGTTGGCTTCCGAGAACCTGACCGGTGCCGGTCTTGTGGTTGAGGGTCCAGCCTGGCTGGAGGCCGCCCTTCAGGCGATTGGGACCGGTGTGGGTATTCGCCATGATGTACAACAGCCGCCGGGTCGATTCAGGCGACAGGAGCAAACCGAGCTTGAGACGCGCTAGTGCGTTCACGATCGCGCTCGGCGCCGCCCCATCATAGGGGTCGTTCACGTAACGGCTGAAGGCCGCTTGGCGCACCGACAACGGCAGTGCGTCGCGTGCTTCGTAGAAGGCATTCCCGACAGAGTAGCTGGGGCTCCACATCAGCCCTGCGATCTTGCTCTGCAGCGCCTTCTCGCCATTGTAGAAGCGGATGGCGCCGAGATGCTTGGACGCGATCATGCTCCGAACCGCCGGGGCTCCTCCAACCGAACGCATCAATTTGTCGTTGGCGGTATTGTCGCTGGTCGTGATCGCCTTGAACATCAGGTCGCCCAAGGTCGTCGTGTAGCCTCCGCCCAGGATCTTTGCTGCGATCGGCTGATGGAACAAAGTGAGGTCGTCGCGGGTGAGGGTCACTTTGTCATCGAGGCTGACGCGGCCTCTGTCGACCGCGTCGAGCGCGGTGATCGACACCCACAATTTGCTGACGCTCTGTTGCGGATAGAGCTCGTTTTCCTTCCAGCCGGTGCTCCACCCATCGTCGATGGAACGCACCGCGATTCCGACTCGGCCGTTGAAACCGCGTCCCAGTTCATCGATCCGATCCCGAATGTATCGCGGCGCCTCGATCGGCCGCGGTGCCGATGTCGGTGGCGATGCCAGCCTGAAAAGTGGGCGGCCTGCGTTGCTCGGCTGGCGTGCGGCGGACGCGCTGACCTGAGCCGAAGCAAGGATCACGAGAGTCAGTCCCAAGCGCTTTCCCGAGCGCTGCAAAACTGACGTCATGACTTCATCCTCCCCCGAATTTTTGCGCATCGTGAAAGATATTTAGCGCAGCTGACGTGAACCCTGGCTGTGCTGTGCTCAGACTCTCAAAGTGTGAGTCGCTTGCCAAGATGTTTCCGCGATTTCAGCCTCGGGTTCCGGCGGACTGTGCTGCGGGGGCTCCGAGGAGAGCGGCGGATTCGATCTCGTCGAGCGCGCGATGCACCGCGACGTAACGGCGCGCCTTGCCAACCCAGTCCTGGGCATTTTGAGCGCCGGGAAGCCTCATCGTCTCGACCAGCGCCTGATCGACATCGCCGGTTTCGAGCCGCAGTTTCGCACGCTCGTAGCGCGCTTCGGCGTTGACTGCTGGCCGCTGCGCGGGATGCACCTCGATCATTGTACCCAATTCCCGCTTGAAGTTGGTCCACCAACTATCCTGAGGCCCCCCGCGACGGAGCACGCCGCCGAGGGTCTCATATTCCGCGATGAGGTCGTTCAGCAGGACCGGCTGCCGGGAAGCCGTGATCACCGTGGCGACGGCTTGCTGATGTAGAGCGCCGAAACGGTCGGTGAGGAGCGGCTCCAGATATCCCAGGGCCACCCCGCGATCGATCGCTCGGCGTGCGGCGAAGGCGACTACTAGCGCATCGGCCCTTCCGGCAAATCCCTCCGCGCGCTGGGTCGCATTCTCGACGCGTGCGAGGCGCGCTTGGAGCTCGGTGATCTGCGCGTTGGTCGGTGGTGCGGTCACGGGTTTCAACGGACCCGAAGTGACCGCGACCGGCTCGGGTGTGACGGGCGCCGAGGCAGGCTGGACGACCCCCAGCAGTCGCGCTGCCGACTGATAGTGCGACAATCCCCACACTGCGGCGCCGGCGCCCACCAGGATCAGGACGAGCCCGACCAGCAGCTTCGTGCCCCAACTCGACCCGTTGCGATAAGTGGCGGCGTTCATGTCGCGCGCGCTTTGTTGCACAGCCGTTCGGCCAGGGCCAGCAGGGCGCATTCGTCCGGCGCATCGGCGGCCTCGACCGCGGCCCAGCCGTTACCTGCAGCGCGAGCGGCATCCGCACTAATGGCCGCGATGGCGATGCCGTCCCTGCCAATCCCGGCTGAATCGATCAGCTGGCTAAAACGCTCTCCGGCCCGGGAGGAGTGGATCATCGCGACGGCGCCTTTGGCCGGTTGCAGATCGACATCGTCGCGCGCGTTGGACCGGTAGACGGTGACGGTCGCAATCTTCTGCTTGGCGTCCGTCGGATCCTTGCGATCCTCACCTGTCAGGTGAAGTAACCTGAGCTCCGGATCGATCGATCCGAGCAGCCGCTCGACTCCGGCGTTCCCGCTGCTCGCAATGTCGAACCCGGCCTCCCGCGCTTCCGCCGCAGTCGCGGCACCCACCGCATAGACCGGCAAGCCGCGATAATCGTTGAGCCGTTCGCCCGCGCAGCGCACCGCGTTCGCGCTCGTCAGGAGCAGCCCATCGAAGCCGCTCGCCTCGGGAGCTTTCCACGCAACGCATTCGATATCGAAAAGCGGAACGGCAATTGCATCGAGTCCGCGCTTCTGCGCCCGTTGCAAGGTAGCGCTTGCGCCGGGTTCCGGACGCAGGACCAACACGCGCATCATCGGGCGCCGAACAGCCTCCGGATGGATTCAGGGGCCTTTGCCAGCACCCCTTCCGCCAGTTGCGTCGGCGTCTTGCGATCGCCGCAATCGAACACTGCGCGGTCCTCGGCCATCTCGCTGCCGTCCTCGCTGAACAGCTGAACCCGCATCCTCAGATCCCCATCTTCGAGCACGCAGAAAGCTGCGACCGGAGATGTGCAGTCGCCGCCGAGCGCGCGCGTCAGTTCCCGCTCGGCCATCACGCAATCGAAGGTGATTTGATTGTTGATCGTGGTCAGCACGCTTTGCGTTCGCGTGTCGTTCGTTCGGCACTCGACGCCGATCACCGCCTGGCCGGGCGCCGGAAGTATGATTTCGGTCGGAATCGCAGTTCCTGCGTCGATCTCCAAACGCTTGAGCCCTGCTGCCGCAAGCAAGGTCGCTTCGACCTCTCCTTCCTCGACCTTCCGCAGGCGCGTTTCGACGTTCCCGCGGATCGGCACGATCTGCAGGTCCGGTCGAATCCGCAGCAGCTGCGCCTTTCGCCGCGGCGACGAGGTGCCGACCACGGCGCCTTCGCGCAGCGCATCGATCGACTCCGCGCCGACGATCCGGTCGCGCACGTCGCCGCGCGGACGGACGGCGGCGATGTGGATGCCCTCTGGGCGGATGCTCTCGACGTCCTTCATCGAATGGACGCAGAAATCGACTTCGCCTTCGATCAGCGCACGGTCGAGCTCCTTGGTCCATAGTCCCTTCCCGCCGATCTCCGCCAGCGGCCGATCTTGGACCTGATCGCCAGTCGTCTTGTACTCGACGATCTTCACCCAGCCCTCGGGCCAGCGCTGCGCGGTCTCGATCGCCGCAGCGACCTTCCGCGCCTGAGCCAGCGCGAGCGGCGATCCCCGAGTCCCGAGACGAAGGCCTTGCATCCCTCACCCCTAGTGCAATGCCGCGCGTTAAGGCAAAGGGCCGCAGGCGAAATGACTCTCATCCTTGGTCTCGAATCCTCGTGCGACGACAGTGCGGTCGCACTTGTCACCAGCGATCGGCAGATCCTGGCGCAAGCCGTCGTGGGGCAGAATGCCGCCCATCAGCCCTTCGGCGGAGTCGTCCCGGAAATTGCCGCGCGCGCTCATGTGGAAATAATCCCGGAGTTGATTCAACGTGTTCTGAGTGACGCCAAGACGTCAATCCAGGACGTAGACGCGATTGCGGCGACTGCGGGCCCCGGCCTGATCGGCGGGGTGATGGTCGCGCTCCTGGCCGGAAAGGGGCTGGCGCTCGCGACAGGAAAGCCGCTTATCGCGATCAATCATCTCGAAGGTCATGCGCTCAGTCCGCGCCTGGTCGATCCCGACCTCGGCTTTCCCTATCTCCTGCTCCTCGTCTCGGGCGGGCACTGCCAGCTTCTCGAAGTCCGCGCCGTCGGAGATTATCGGCGGCTGGCCACCACGATCGACGACGCAGCCGGCGAGGCGTTCGACAAGGCGGCGAAGCTGCTTGGCCTTGGCTATCCCGGTGGTCCAGCGATTGAGGAGCTGGCGAAGCGCGGGGATCCGAACGCAGTGTCTCTCCCGCGCCCCCTGGTCGGATCTGGAGAGCCCCATTTCTCCTTCGCCGGATTGAAGAGCGCGGTTCAACGCGCCGTTGCTTCCGGCAATCACGCAGCCGAAGACATTGCAGCGAGTTTCCAGCTGGCAGTGGTCGACTGCCTCGTCGACCGCACCGCTCAGGCACTGGGGAAGACCGATGCGCCCGCGCTCGTCGTCGCGGGCGGTGTTGCCGCCAACCAGGCCGTTCGCGCCGCATTTCGCGGCCTCGCCGAGCGCGAAGGCCGCCGCTTCAGCGTCCCGCCCGCTTGGCTGTGCACCGACAATGCCGCGATGATCGGTTGGGCCGGGGCCGAACGGTTCGCCATGGGCATCACGGATGGTCTCGACGCTCCTGCCCGTGCGCGCTGGCCGCTCGACGAGCGTGCGGAGAAAGTGCGCGGCGCCGGGGTGAAAGCATGAAGGTCGGAGTCGTCGGCGGCGGCGCCTGGGGCACGGCGCTCGCGCAGGTCGCCGCTGCGAATGGCCGGGAGACCTTGCTGTGGGCACGTGAAAGCGAGGTCGTGGATGCGATCAACAGCCGCCACGAAAACTCCCTGTTTCTCGCTGGCGTCCCGTTGAACGAAGCTATTCGCGCGACTGCGGACTTCGGGGACCTCGAGGTATGCGACACATGGCTCCTGGTCACCCCGGCCCAGCACATGCGTGCGGTTCTCGAAGAAGCCCGCCATTGCGAGAGACCGCTGGTGCTGTGCTCGAAGGGAATCGAAGAACAAAGTGGAGAGCTGCTTCACCGCGTCGCGGCGCAAACCTGCCCGGGGGCCCAGATCGCTGTCCTGTCCGGCCCGACCTTCGCTCACGAAGTCGCAAAGGGACTGCCGACCGCGGTGACACTTGCGGCACAAGACGGCGAGCTTGCCCAGCAGCTTCGCGACCGCCTCGCTCAACCGACCTTTCGCATTTACGTGTCCGACGACCTCGCGGGAGCGGAGATTGGCGGCGCGGTAAAGAACGTCCTCGCGATCGCGTGCGGAGTGGTCGAGGGCAAAGGCCTGGGGCAGAATGCAAGAGCAGCTTTGATCGGCCGCGGGTTCGCGGAAATGACCCGGTTCGGAATGGCTTTCGGCGCGCGCCGCGAAACGCTGGTCGGCTTGTCCGGTCTCGGCGACCTCGTGTTGACTTGCTCATCCACCAGCTCGCGCAACTATTCCCTGGGCAAAGGTATCGGCGAAGGCCGGTCCGCAGCCGAACTGCTCGCGGATCGCAAGACGGTGGCGGAAGGCGCCTTCACTGCGCCCGTGCTGGCCCGCCTGGCGAGAGAGAAAGGCGTCGACATGCCGATCGTCGACGCGGTCGACGCACTGATCGCAGGACGCGCCAACGTCGACGAGGTTCTCGGTGCTTTGCTTTCGCGGCCACCGAGAGCCGAGGCGGTTTAAAAATCTACCGCGATGCCCTTCTTCTCCCAGTCGCCGTAGCGCGTCGGGTCGAGCTTTTTCTCTTCGCCGACGGGCGGCTCCGGCTGGATGATCGTTTCCGGTGCCGGCACCGGCGGCGACGGGCTGAGATACGCGGGCGGATCGAGATGTTTCGGACGTTTCATCGCGTGAAGATGTGCGTTGAGGGCTCGCATGCCAAGCGTTGAAGGACTGGGCGCGCGCAAGGCAGCGCTGCGAATGCTCGATTCGATGCTTCGCAAGGGGCAAACGCTCGACAGCGCTGCATCGGCCGCCCGCGAGCTCGCGCCGCCCGATCGAGCTCTCGCCGTCGCCATTGCGGGAGAGACGGTCAGGCGCCTTCCGGATCTCGACGCGCTCATCGACAGCGCAACGCGCCAGCGCCTTCCCGACGATTCGAAGGCCCGCACGGTTCTTCGTCTCGCGCTGGCGCAGAAGATCGGTCTCGGCACTCCCGATCATGCGCTCGTCGCGACTGCGTTGCCGCTCGTGGACGGCGGCCCGCGTCGCTTGGTCCACGGCGTCCTCGGGACATTGCTCCGGCGCGGAATCCAGCCCTCGGAAGCCGCGACGCTTCCTGCGGAAGTCGAAGATCGCTGGCGCGCCGCTTGGGGTGAGCCGGTCGTCGCGGCTGCGCGTCGCCAGATCGCGAAGCGCCCCCCGCTGGACCTGACGTTCGCCGATGAGTCCGAAGCGAATGAATATGCTGCCGCAAATTCCGCGGTTGCGCTGGCGCCCGGGAACGTGCGGCTCGCCAGTACTTCGGTGACCGAATTGCCCGGCTTCGGCGAGGGCCGCTGGTGGGTCCAGGACCTCGCTGCCTCGCTTCCCGCACGCTTGATTTCGGAGAATGCGAAAGAGGTGCTGGACCTCTGCGCGGCTCCGGGCGGAAAGACCATGCAGCTCGCGGCCGCGGGGTATGACGTGCTGGCCGTCGATGCATCGGAAAGTCGTCTCAAACGACTTCGCGCCAATCTCGACCGTACGCAGCTCGAAGCCGAGCTGATCACCGCCGACGCGCTCATCGACAGCGCAACGCGCCAGCGCCTTCCCGACGATTCGAAGGCCCGCACGGTTCTTCGTCTCGCCCTGGCGCAGAAGATCGGTCTCGGCACTCCCGATCATGCGCTAGTCGCGACTGCGTTGCCGCTCGTGGACGGCGGCCCGCGTCGCTTGGTCCACGGCGTCCTCGGGACATTGC
>JBKPJK010000254.1:0-8756 GCA_046730635.1 Pseudomonadota bacterium
AGGCGGAGGAGACGACGGAGCTGGACAAGCGCGTCGGACAATTCGTCGACGAGCTGGCCGCGCTGGACGCGAACAGCCCCGACTTCGGAAAGAAGGTCGATCAGCTCACCGCCATGGGGCGCAAGGAAATCGCCGAAGCTGCCGGAGCATCGAACCGCTTCCTCGACCGGCCAGTCAAGGCGATCGACAAGGACACGGGCATCGGGGCCGACCTCACCGAGCTACGCCGAACCGTCGAAGCCCTCGATCCCAAGGAGGCGTCCAAGACCAAGAAGTTTCTTGGCATCATTCCGTTCGGCAACCGAATCGATCGTTACTTCGACAAGTATCGGAGTTCGCAGACCCACATTCAGAAGATCCTCGGCAGCCTCGCCAACGGCAAGGACGAGCTGCTGATGGACAATGCCGCGATCGACACCGAGCGGGCGAATCTCTGGAAGACAATGCACAAGCTCGAGCAGATGGTGCACATCTCCAAGACGCTGGACCAGCGGCTCGAGGACAAGGCGAACGAGCTTGACGCCACCGATCCGGCAAAGGCGAAAGCGATCCGCGAGACCGCGCTCTTCTACACGCGCCAGCGGACGACGGACCTGCTCACGCAGATGGCGGTGACGGTTCAGGGCTATCTCGCGCTGGATCTCGTGAAGAAGAACAATGTCGAGCTGGTCAAAGGCGTCGACCGCGCCTCGACCACGACAGTCGCCGCGTTGCGGACCGCCGTCACGGTGGCGCAGGCCATGAGCAACCAGAAATTAGTGCTCGAGCAGATCGGTGCGCTGAACACGACGACGGCCGGCATGATCGATTCCACGGGCGAGATGCTGCGCACCCAAACCGGCGCGATCCATGAGCAGGCGGCAAGCTCGACGATCCCGCTCGAAACGCTGCAGCGGGCCTTCCAGAACATCTACGACACGATGGACCAGATCGATCAGTTCAAGCTTCAGGCGCTCGGCAACATGAAGCAAACGGTCGATACGCTCGGCAAGGAAGTCGAGAAGTCGAAAGGCTATATCGCTCGAGCGGAAGGCGTCAACCAGGCCAAGCTGGAAGGCACGGCCTCGCCGCTCACGCCCATTGAAGCGCGGTGACCGAGGTCACGGATAAAGTCGAGCGGGCGATCGCACGCTTCGATCGCGTCACGCGGCAGCTGGACCAACGCGACGGACCCGTCCGCGAAGCCGCCAAGCGCGAACGGCAACGCCTCAACGCTGATCTTGCGGGCCGAGCGAAGCGCGTAAGCGTCGCAGTGCTGGTCATCAGCATTCTCACGATCCTGGTCGGTCTGTTCATTCCGATTGGGATGTTCGGATTCCTCGCCGCCGTAGGTTTGGCGGTCGGCATCGCGGCACTTCTCGCCTTCACTCCCGCGGAGACGCGCTCCATCGCGGCCCCTGCGACCGATCTGCCCAATGGCGAGATGGTCCAGCGCTTCGATTCGTACCTTTACCGCGCTCGGCGCGCTCTTCCTCCCGCGGCGCAGGGCGAAGTCGATGCGATCAGTTCGATCCTGCCGTCCCTGCGGCAGACGCTCGAGCGCGTCGAGACGCTCGACCCGAACGCGCAGGACGCACGCCGACTGATGTCGATCCACCTGCCGGGCTTGATCGATCGCTACACCCATGTCCCGGCGGCCTTTCGGAACGAGCGCGATGGCGAGGACAAGACCGTCGACGAGCGTCTGATCGAGGGACTGTCCGCCGGTCGGTCGGCGCTTCGGGACATCAGCGAGAATCTCGCGCGTGCCGACGTGCTGGCATTGGAGACGCAGGGCCGTTTCATCCAGTCGCGATACGGGGGCGAAGCCCAGAAAAGTGGCATCACGGACACCGTCCCGGAGAAGGACGGGAGCGGAGCAACCGTCGATAGCTGATTGATTTTGCTCGCCGTGCTATGCACGCTGGGCTGGTATCTGGGGCCAACGTCAAGGGACGGACGGTATGGCGACGCGTTTTTGGGGCACGTTGCGGTGGCCCGCGGTGCCTGCGCCGCGGGTCCCTGAACGCATCCCCGATCTTCGGCGTCCCTGGCTCAGCATCTTCGAGCTCTTCTGGTACGCCTGTTTCGCACTTGCCGTGATCGGACCGGTCAGCGGGATCTGGTATCGCTTCCACACTCCGGCGGAAAACAGTGCCCTGATGCTCGGCAGCCGCATCGGCCTGGTGCTCTCCGAAAGCGACCTGACACGTGTCCGATTTCCTGTCGGCGCAACTGCCGAGGCCGCCGGTATTCAGCCCGGCGACAAGATCATTGCCATCGAAGGGCTGCCCGTCTCGAAGATCGTGCCGCTCGATCAAAAACGCGCAGTCGGACCGGGCCACGCGACCGACACGGATTATGCCCTCTTCTCCCCGATCGTTCAGGGAAGCGATCCGATCGATCTCAACCTGACGCTCCGTTCGGAGGCGGGGCAGATCCGGCAGTATCAGGTGCGGACCGGGGACCAGCATATCGAGCAGGCGGCGCGATCGCGTGGACTAAGCCCGTCCTTGCTCAAGGTCGTCGACCTGTTCCACGTCGTCACCTACCCGTTCCTGCTATTCGCGGCATGGCTGCTTTACCGCCGCAAGCGCGAGGATCTGATCAGTTCGATCCTGTCGCTAGCCGTCCTTCTGACCATCGCAGCGGAACAGCCCTCGGCGTCCTTCCTGGACTATGTGGCAGGGATTTCCGTGAGCTGGCACCGGCACATCTACGACCTGGGAAACATCTTCCTGCTTGCGGGAATATTCTTGTTCCCGTTCGGGCAGCTCCGACCGCGGATCGTCGTTGGGTTCCTCAGCCTCCTGCCCCTGCTCTTCTTCCTGCACGGCAACGTCTATCGCGTCGTCTTCGTGGTCTTCATGATTGCGGGCGTGATGATGCTGCTGGTCCGGCTCAGGCGAACTCCGCCGAGCGCAGCGCGACAGCAGATCAAGTGGGCCCTGTTCGGCTTCTCCGGTTATTCGCTATTCCTGTCGATCGCCCTGACGTGCGACATGGCGAAGCTGACAGTCGGCTCATTCGGCTCCCAGCTTACGCTGGAAATCCTCGCCGGGCTGACCTTCGGCCTCGCCTTCCTGTCGCTGCAACTGGGGCTGCTGATCGCGCTCATGCGCTTCCGGCTGTACGACGCCGAAACCGTCATCAGCCGCTCCGCAAACGTTGCGCTCATCACTTTGGGCGTGGCGGCCGTGTTCGCCGCGACCGCCGATGCTCTGAAGCAGCTGATCTATAACTATTATGGCAACAGCAACAGCGAAGGACCCGTCATCTTCGCTGCGGCACTTTCGACGGTTTTGGTGAACCCGATCCAAGAGCGGATCACTCGATGGTCACAGAACAAGTTCCAGCACAATCTCGTCATCATGCGCGATGAACTGCCCGACAGCGTGCGCGACCTTCGCGAGACGGGGAACTTGGGCGAGCTCATCGACGACACGCTGTCGCGGATCATGAGGGGCGTAGTCACGACCCATGTCGCGGCCATCATCGACCAGGGCGTGTTTCGAACGCGCGGCATCTCGAAGGAGAAAGTCGAGGAGTGGAGGGGGGAAAATCCCGCCTGGGACGCAAACAGCGATGCACGCATACACCGGGACAAGCTTTTCCCGCTCCGCGTGCCGCTCCGCACCGATGCTGCCGACGAGCCGCTCGGCTTTCTTCTCGTAGGACCTCGACCCGACGGCTCGGTACCGAACAAGGACGAGCAAAAGGCGCTGAAGGAAGTCGCCGAGCCGATCGCGCGCGCCGTCAAGACGGTCGTCAAACGCGTCGCCTATGAGCGCCGGCTTGAGTCTCTGATCGAGTCGAATACGCGTCGACTCAATGAGTTAGAGGCACGTCTTACCGGATCGTCTTTGAGCGCCGTCCCCTCCTCCCAGCGCGCCTGAGCGTCCGTTTTTTTCTCTTTAATTGACCCTGTGACAGTCCGGGCTTAACTTGCCGCCAAAGCGACACGGAAATTCCGACTCGCCGGTCAGCCCTGGCTGTCACGGCGAATTCGATTGGGGCGAGTTAACCGAGGAGCTTAGACATGCGTGGGAAGCTTTGGATTGCGGGCGCTGCGGTTGCGGCACTCATTGGTTCGTCGCCGGCCGTTGCCAGCGTCGTGGTCGTGAAGTCGCTGGGACCGTCGGCCAAGGCCTATCCGCCCGGCAAGACGCTTCCCGAAAGCGCCAAGATCACGCTCCAGGGCGGCGACGTCGTAACCGTCCTCGGACCCGCGGCGGCGCAAACCCTTCGCGGGCCCGGCAACTTCGCCGCGGGTCAGATGACGCTCGCTTCCGCCGAGAGCAAGCGCGGGCGCTTCGGCGCGCTGCGCGCGTCCGACCTCGTCAAGAACCCGAGCATTTGGGATGTCGACGTCACCCAAAGCGGCAAGATGTGCGTGACCAACGCCAGCAAGCTCCAGCTCTGGCGGCCGGAAACCGAGACTGCCGCAAAGATCAGTATCCGGTCGTCCGACGGAAAATCGCAGGATGTCGACTGGGCTGCCGGCAAGGCTTCCGTTGTGTGGCCGGCCGCACTCCCGATCACGTCTGGCTCGGAATATCAGATCGAGTGGCCGGAGACGGGCGACAAGAGCAGCGTGACCTTCGTCACCGTCCCCAATGCCCCAACTGATGTCGTCGGCGCCGCCCAGGTGCTGATCGAGAATGGCTGCCAGCACCAGCTCGACCTGCTCGTGCAGAGCGCGAGCAGCAAGACCGGGAACTAGCCGGCCACGGCCTCCGACCTGAGCCGCTCGATTTCCGCCGGCTCCAGTCCCAGCGTCACCAGGACTTCGTGCGTATGTTCGCCGAGCCGCGGCGGAGGCCGGCTCGCGCTCGCCCGTGAGCGATCCAAGTGAATCGGGCCGCCCACCAGAGGGATTCCGGCGATCGTCTGGACAACCGCGCGGTGCTGGGCTTGGACATCGCTCAAAGCTTGGCTGATCGTATTGATCGGTCCCGCCGGAATGCCTGCGCTTTCCAGCCGTTCCAGCCAATATGCTGCGGGCTTCTGCCCGATGCACTTCGCAATGAAAGTAACGATTTCGTGGCGGTTCGCGACGCGTAAGCCGTTGCTCGAGAACCGCTCGTCGGACGCCCACTCGGGATGACCGCACAATTCCGCGAGCCGGGCAAACTGCCGATCATTGCCGACGGCGATGATGATCGGCTGATCAGCCGCATCGAACGGTTGATAGGGCACGATATTGGGATGCGTATTGCCCTGTCGAGGCGGATCCTGCCCTGATATCAGCGCATTCGATGCCTGGTTGGCGAGCATCGCCAGTTGCGTATCGAAAAGCGCCATGTCGATATGGGCGCCCTGTCCTGTTTTTTCGCGGCGGTAGAGCGCCGAGACAATGGCGACGCAGGTGTAGAGGCCCGTAAAAAGATCGACGACTGCGACGCCGACGCGCATCGGTCCCCCGCCCGGCTCGCCATCAGGCAAGCCGGTAATGCTCATCAGCCCGCCCATGCCCTGGATGATGTAATCATAGCCCGCTCGATCTGCGTAGGGCCCTTCCTGGCCGAACCCCGTGATCGAGGCATAGATCAAGCGCGGATTGGCCTTGCGCAGCGAATCCGCATCAAGCCCGAATTTCCGAAGCCCGCCGACCTTGAAGTTCTCGACGACCACGTCTGCGTCCGTGGCGAGGCGACGAACCAGCGCCGCTCCGTCCGGTCGTGAGAAGTCGATCGCCACCGACTTTTTCCCGCGATTGGCGCTCAGAAAATAGGCCGCGACGCGATCTTCGCCGTCGCCATGCCAAGGCGGCCCCCAATGCCGCGTGTCGTCTCCGGTACCGGGCTTTTCGATCTTGATGACGTCTGCCCCAAGGTCGGCCAGCAATTGCGTGCACCACGGGCCGGCCAGGACGCGGCTGAGGTCGAGAACCTTGATCCCTTCCAGCGGCCTCAATGACGGCGCGTCCACAGGCGCCGATCCGAAAGGAAGGCGTGCGCGGCATTATGCCCAGGGGCGCCGGTCACTCCGCCACCCGGGTGTGCGCCCGATCCGCACAGATAGAGACCCTTCAGCGGCATCCGGTAGTCCGCGGCGCCGATCATCGGACGTGCGCTAAACAGCTGGTCTAGCCCCATCTTGCCGTGGAAGATGTCGCCGCCGATGAGGCCGAACCGGCGCTCGAGGTCGAGCGGCGAATGAATCTGCCTGCCGAGCACGGACTTGGCGAAACCGGGCGCGTGCTGGTCGACCGTCGCGACGATCGTGTCCGCCGCCTTTTCCCGTTCCTTGTCCCAGCTTCGGCCAGGGCCAAGGTCGTAACGGAAATGCTGGCAGAAGAGCGAAGCGACGTGCTTTCCCTTCGGCGCAAGCGTCGAGTCCAGGGTCGAAGGGATCAGCATCTCGATGATCGGCTGCTTCGCCCAGCCGTCGACAGACGCATCGAGCCACGCCCGGTGCATGTAATCGAGGCTCGGCGCCATAATGATTCCGGCCGTCAGGTGATTGCCCTTTTTCGGCAGCACAGTGAACTTGGGCAGCTCCGACAAGGCAACATTCATCCGGAAGGTGGCGCTCTCGCATTTCCAGCCGTGCATGCGGCTCGCGACGTCATCGTCCACCGCGCCGTGCGGAACCAGCCGGTCGAAGAGCAGCTTTGGATTGACGCCGGCTATCACACCCTTGGAGCGCCAGGCCTTTCCGCCGGCTACCACCCCGCTCGCGCGGCCATTCGCGACGATCACTTCCTCGACAGGCGTGTTGAGCACGATGTCCACGCCGGCCTCGCGGCATGCGCGGGCCATGGCCTGAGTGATCGAACCCATACCGCCGATCGCGTGACCCCAGGCGCCGGGTACGCCCGCCGCCTCACCGAACAGATGGTGGAGCAGGACGTAAGCCGTTCCTGGAGCTTGAGGAGATGCGAAATTCCCAACGACCCCGTCGAAACCGAACAGGGCCTTCGCAAGATCCCCTTCGAAATGCCGATCGAGGATTTCCGACGCGCTCCGAACCGCGAAATCGTGGACGATCCGCGTTTCCGCCAGCGACAGGCCGGCCATGTCGCGACCTAGGCTGAGCAACTTCGGGATTGCGCTGACCCTGCGCCCGACATTCGGCGGCGCGCGCAGAAGCCACTTCTTCAGCAGCCTGACGACGGTTTCCAGCTCGGCAATGTAGCGGTCGTAGGCATCGGCGTCGGCCTTGACGTGCCGGCCGATCTCCTTGCGCGTGAGGCCCCCGCGTCCGGCCAGGAGGTAATCGTTATCCCCGGGGAGAAAATTGTCGGTCTTGCGGAGCACGACCTTCAGGCCATGCCGCTCGAGCTCCATGTCGCGGATCACCTTCGGCTGCAGCAGGCTGACCGTGTAGCTGGCTGCGGAATTGCGGAAGCCGGGCAGGAATTCGTCGGTGACCGCGGCACCGCCGACGTTCCCCGAAGCTTCCAGGACGGCGACCTTCAAGCCCTTCTTCGCCAGATAATAAGAACAGGTCAGGCCGTTGTGGCCGGCACCGATCACGACCGCGTCGAATTCCATCCAGTCCCCGCTAAGCTAAGGCGCCCCGCCTAATGAGCCGCCCTCGCAACGTCCAGACTAGCGCATCAGCACCAGTTCTTCGGCCATCGTCGGATGGAGCGCGACGATTGCGTCGAAATCCGCCTTCTTCAGCTTCGCCTTCACGGCGATGGCAGCCGCCTGCAGGATCTCTGGAGCGTCCGGGCCGATCATGTGAATGCCGACGATCTCGTCCGTCTCGCCGTCCATGACGAGCTTGTACAAGGCCCGTTCATTACGGCCCGCCAAGACGTTCTTCATCGGGCGAAAGTCGGACGTGAAGGTCTTCACGCTGCCGAGCCGGTTGCGGGCCTGACCCTCGGTCATCCCCACTCCCGCTAGCGGCGGATGGCTGAACACCGCCGAGGGGATGCAGTCGTAGTCGACCTGGTGCGGCTTGTTGCCAAAGAAAGTATCGGCGAACGCATGGCCTTCACGGATGGCGACCGGCGTCAATTGTACGCGGTCCGTGACATCGCCCACCGCAAAGATCGACGGAACGGACGAGCGATTGTCCGCATCGACCTTGATCGCGCACGAGTCGCTCATTTCGACGCCTACCTCAGCAAGGCCGAGGCTTTGGGTGTTCGGCCGACGACCGACGGCGAACAGCATCTGGTCGGCTTCGAGATCGTCGCAGCCCGTCATGCTGATGTGCAGAGAGCCATTGTCCTTCCGCTCGATCCGTTCGATCGTCGAGTTGAACCGGAAGTCGATGCCCTTGCGCAGGGAGATCTGAAGCAGTCGATCGACGATCTGCTGGTCGTAGCCGCGCAGGATGACGTCCGAGCGATTCACGAGGGTTACGTGACTGCCGAATTGGTGAAAGATGCCGGCGAATTCATTGGCGATGTACCCGCCGCCAGCGATCACGATCCGCCTGGGAAGTTTCTCGAGATGGAAGACTTCGTTGGAACTGATCGCGTGCTCGATTCCTTCGAGCTCCGGCATGACCGGCCGCGCGCCGGTGGCGATTAAGATCTTGTCGGCCGTGAGCTCCTTCCCCCCGGCCAAGTTGATCTTGTTCGGACCCGTGACCGTCGCGCGGTCGTGGAAAATGGTCACGTCGTGATTTGAGAGCGTTTCCGTGTACGCCTCTTCCAGGCGCCCGACTTCCGCCAGAACGTTGTCGCGCAGCACTGCCCAGTCGAAACGCTTCTGAGGCACGTCCCAACCGAACATCGCCGCATCGTCGAGGTCCTCCGCGAAATGGGCCCCGTACACGAGCAGCTTCTTCGGCACGCAGCCACGAATGACGCA
>JBKPJK010000255.1:0-1560 GCA_046730635.1 Pseudomonadota bacterium
GAACAGGGAGATATGTATGACGACTAGCAGATACCTCTTGCCGAAACGGTTTCAGTTTTCGAGGCGCCGCTGGCTCGGACCCGCATGCGCCGCACTCGCGATCGCGAGTTCGCCCGCGGCTGCTACCGTCGCGTGGGACGAGGCCATCTCCGGCGATCTGTCAAACAGCGGCCTGACCGCGACCGCGGTTACATTCGGGGTTGGAAGCAACATCCTACAAGGGACGATCGGGCACGATCCAACGGGTGCCATCGACCGAGACTATTTCACTTTTACCGTCGGCCCGAACCAGTTTCTGACATCCCTCAACATCCTGCAGGGCACCCAGACGCTCGGCTTGTCATTCATCGGCTTGCAGTCCGGTACGCAAGTGACGCTGGCTACGAACGCCCCGAATGCGGCAGGTCTGCTCGGCTGGGCGCACTACGGAGCGACTGACGTAGGAACGGACATCCTCGATAACATGAGCGTAGCCGCCAATGGGTCCACTGGCTTCTCGGTTCCGCTGGGCCCTGGATCGTACGCTGTCTGGCTTCAGGAAATCTCGCCCGGTGGGTCGGTGCCATACGCATTTGATTTCGAGATCGCTTCGGTGCCCGAGGCCTCGACCTGGATGATGATGCTGGCCGGCTTCGGCCTCCTCGGCTTGGCACTTCGTAGTCGCGGGATCGGCCGCGTGGGCCGGAGGCAACCGGCCTAGCCACACCAAGGCCGAGAAAGAGTCGGGCAATGGCGCCGTTCCTCTGGCGCGGAATGGTGGAAAGCGCTCGCTACTCCGCGCGCGAAGTGTTCTTACTGAAGCGCTTCGCAACCTGCTCCTGGGCCAGGAAGTCCTCCATCATGTAGGAGACCTCCCGACGGGTTCCGAGACGAACCGGCGCTGCCTGTCCATACCAGCTTGCCCAAACCTGGCCTTTCTCGAGACTGAAGATGACGCCGCCGGTGGACTCATCGGCACCGCGGTTCTGGGCCAGGCTTCTCACAAGGATCGCGATGCCGATCATGACCGCTGACGATGCAACGAACACTGCAGCCGCTGGGATGAAACATGGCACTGGATGCAACAAAGAGCCTTCGAACAGGCCGCCCATGATCGCCACCGATGCGGCTGTTACCAGGGCGACCAGCCACCATCGCAGCAGGATCGCGGCGAGAAGGACGAACGGCAGGTAAGGCGTAAATTCGCACCCGGTCACAACGCCATTGATCGCCGCTCGGAAGAGTGTCGGAATTGCTACCGCACTGAAGGCGCACAACAGTGCGAGCCGACCCGACAGCGGGGTCAGCGCGAGCGATCTAATAGCGAGAGCACCGAGCCCGCCCTTGAGCATCCGCGGACGCTACAAGATCGTCCACCTTCTCACTAGGGGATTTGTAAAGCAGAGAAAGGATGCGCTGGAGGGGTGCGCCACATAGGCGATGGGCGGCCCAAGTGCTAATAAAGGAACATCGGCATTTGCTCGACGCGCATCAGTTTGGCGCGATAGATCGACGGATCGTAAAGAGCTGGCACGTCGACGGACTTGCACCCTGTTTCGAGCGTGCCGATTGGGACGTGGT
>JBKPJK010000256.1:0-6935 GCA_046730635.1 Pseudomonadota bacterium
CACCCGATCATGCTCGGCAAGCTCGGGCGCATCTTCCGCAGTTTCCCTGCGCAAACCCTCGGCTTCCTCATGCAGCTCGTTTTCGTCCTTCGTTGCCTCGTTCATGCCATCAATCTCGTGAGTGCTTTCGCCGTGAAATCCACCATGGGGACCACGCGGGCATAGTTCAACCGCGTGGGGCCGATGACCCCCACAACGCCGACCACCTCGCCCTGGCTCCCACGATAGGGCGCCGCAATCACGGATGACCCCGACAATGCGAACATGCGGTTCTCCGACCCGATGAAGATGCGGCAGCCCGGCGCATCGCGGGCGCCTTCGAGCAATCGGGCGATCTCCTGCGCTTCTTCCAGCTCATCGAGCAGTCGGCGGACACGGTCGAGATCCTCGGCCGCGGTGGCGTCGATCAGGTTCGCATGGCCGCGTACGATGAGCACGGGTCGCCGCTGATGATCCTGGCTCCAGGCCGCCAGGCCGGACGCCACCAGCTCCGCAGCCGCGGAATCGATCGCTTCCTTGCGCTCCCGAATCTCCGCCCTCAGGCGCCCCTCGGCTTCGGCCAAGGTCATGCCTGCCAGCCGCGCATTCACGAAATTCGAGACTTCGAGGAGAGCAGACGAGGTGGTTCCGGTCTCCAGGGACACGATGCGATTCTCGACGCTGCCGTCGGTTCCGACCAGCACCGCGAGCGCACGCGTTTCGCCGAGTGGGACGAAATTGAGCTGGCGAAGGCGGAGCTCGTTCTTCGGCGCAAGCACGACGCCTGCCGCGTGCGACAGGCCCGACAACGCCGCGGACGCCGCTGCAAGCGCATCTTCGATCGGCTGATCGCGCACAATCTGCCGTTCGATCTCCCGCCGCTCGCGCGGGTCGGGCGCAGCCGCCTGCATGATCCCGTCGACGAACAGTCGAAGGCCGCTCTCTGTGGGGATGCGTCCCGCGGAAGTGTGCGGGTGCGTGAGAAGCCCCCTCTCCTCCAGCTCCTGCATCACGCCGCGAATCGATGCGGGCGACAGGTTGATGGAGCCCGTGAGAGTCTTGGATCCCACCGGGATGCCGCGCTCGAGATAGGCTTCGACCACCAGGCCGAAGATGTCCCGCATGCGGTCGGTAAGCTCTCCGATCGGTTGACCCATGCGAGTCATCTAGGATTGCCGGACTGAGCGGTCTAGGGACGCCACGCACCAGTATCAGGAGAGTCTATGCGTCCGTCCGGTCGCGCGCCCGACCAAATGCGCGAACTGAGGTTCGAGCCAGGTTTCACCCGCCACGCCGAAGGGTCGTGCCTCGTCAGCTTCGGCGACACGCGCGTGCTATGCACCGCCAGCGTCGAGGAGAAGGTGCCGCCCTTCCTCCGCGGCAAGGGACAGGGCTGGGTTACCGCGGAATATGGAATGCTCCCTCGCGCAACCCACACCCGCGGCAACCGCGAAGCCGCGAAGGGCAAGCAGTCGGGCCGCACGCAGGAGATCCAGCGGCTGATCGGCCGCTCGCTTCGTGCCGTGGTCGATTTGCCTAAACTTGGCGAACGTCAGATCATCGTCGATTGCGACGTGATCCAGGCGGATGGCGGAACGCGCACGGCTTCGATCTCAGGCGGCTGGGTTGCCTTGCGCGTCGCCGTCAACAAACTGATCGCGAGCAAGGCGTTGACCGTCGATCCGATCCGCACGCAGGTCGCCGCGGTCAGCTGCGGCATTCACCAGGGCACGCCCGTGCTCGACCTCGATTATGACGAGGATAGCCAGGCGGGCTGCGACGGGAATTTTGTGCTCACGGCCGATGGTGCCATCGTCGAGGCACAGGTCACGGCGGAGGGCGAATGCTATGACGAGGAGGGTTTGTTGAGACTGCTGCGGCTGGCGCGCATCGGCTGTTCCGAGATCTTCGCGGCGCAGTTGAAGGCCGCCGCTGCATGAGGCCGATCGACGACCGGCTCGTCATTGCCACTCACAATCGTGGCAAGCTGCGCGAAATCGCTGCACTGATAGAACCGCTTGGCATCTCTTGTGTCGGTGCCGAAGAGCTCGGTCTCCCGGAGCCCGAGGAGATCGGTAACAGCTTTGCCGACAATGCCGATCTGAAGGCGCGTGAAGCCGCGGATCTGTCAGGCCTCGCCGCGCTCGCCGATGATAGCGGCCTCTGCGTCGACGCTTTGCATGGCCGGCCCGGCATCTTTTCGGCCCGTTGGGCCGAAGACGAGAGTGGTAATCGAGACTGGATGCGCGCCATGGAAAAGGTCTGGCGCGAGGTGGAGGCGACAGAGCCCGATGCCGCCCCCGCCGCCCATTTCGTCTGCTCGCTTGCGATCGCTTGGCCGAACGACGGTCAGGCGGAGACGTTCGACGGGCGCGTTGACGGCACGCTGGTCTGGCCGCCGCGAGGCGACCGCGGATTCGGCTATGACCCGATGTTCGTTCCCGTCGGTTACGAACAAACGTTCGGCGAGCTCGACCCCGAGCTCAAGCACAGCATCAGCCACCGCGCAGACGCGTTCCGCAAGCTCGTGATGGCCCTCAAGGAATGAGCGCTGAGACGCTGGCGCTGTACGTCCACTGGCCGTTCTGCGTCAGCAAATGCCCCTACTGCGACTTCAACAGCCATGTTCGGGCGGGCATAGACCAGGAGCAGTGGCGCGACGCGCTGCTGACCGATCTGGCCCATGAGGCGCGCCTCCTTCCCGGCCGAAGACTGACTTCGATCTTCTTCGGCGGCGGGACCCCCTCGCTGATGGATCCTTCAGCGGTCGAGGCCGTGATCGAAGCCGCCGCGAGCCTTTGGCGGCCAGCCGACAACATCGAGATTACGCTCGAGGCCAATCCGAATTCCGTCGAGGCCGCGCGCTTCGCCGATCTCGCGAGGGTCGGTGTGAACCGCGTGTCGCTTGGCCTCCAGAGCTTCAATGACGATGCACTGGCGTTTCTTGGACGAGCCCATTCGGCGCACGAAGGCTTCTCGGCACTCGAGACTGCGCAGAAGAACTTCAGGCGGGTCAGCTTCGACCTGATCTACGGGCTTCCAGGAGAGACGGAGGACAAGTGGTCCGTAACGCTCGCCCAAGCCCTCACGCTGGGCACGAGGCACTTGTCGCTTTACCAGCTTACGGTCGAGCCCGGGACGCGCTTTGCATCGATGGTGGCGAAGGGACAATTCGAGCCGCTTGATGCCGACTCGTCAGCGACCCTGTACGAATTGACGGACGCCATGACCTCCGAGGCCGGCCTGCCTGCCTATGAAATCAGCAATCACGCACGCCGCGGCGACGAGAGCCTGCACAACCTGACCTACTGGCGATACGGCGATTATTCGGGCGTCGGTCCTGGCGCTCACGGACGACGACTCGGTATGCGCACGGTTCGGCATAGGAAGCCCGAAAATTTTCTCTCGGCCGTGAAGCGAAACGATCACGGAATCGGCGAAGAGGCGCCGCTCTCGGTGCAGGAAGGTGCCGACGAGGCGTTGGTCATGGGCCTCAGGCTTCGCGAAGGCATCGACGTCGAGGCCCTAGCCGAGAGGTTTGGACTCGGCGCGATCGTGAACTGGCCGAGGGTGGAGCGCCTCGCCGCCTCGGGGCACCTCACCCGCACGGGCAGCCGCATTGCGCTCACATGCGCCGGCAGGTTGTTGCTCGATTACGTCCTCGGCGAAATCGCCGTAACGGATCCTACTTCGGAGGCGTTGGCGCTGAGGCCGGCGTCGGTGGCGGCGGCGTAGTAGGCGTCGCTGCAACAGGCGCGGCAGCCGCTTGCACCGGTGCCGCGTTGCCGCCGGTCACATATTTGTATCGCTCGAGCGAGCTGTCGACAAAGTCCGCAATCATCGATTCCGCATCGTCGTCCGACGCTTTCTTCGACATCTTGTTGCCCATGTCGAACTTGACCACTGCGCCTTTGAACGACCCGAGCTCGCCGCTGCAGGCCGCTCGGACATAGGCCCCGTAAGCGTCGGAACTTACCTTCTCGTTCGAAGCCTTGGCCGTGGCTTCCTTAAGGCAGCTCCGAAATGCCTCGCGCGGTGCATTGATCGAAGCTTGAAGGGCGGTCAGAGTGATTGATGATGCCGCCAACAGTACAATCATCGAACCTCTCCCCAGGCAAGCGATGAACGTCAGGATGATGACTCTTTTTCGATTGATTTGGAAGAGCTTATTGGCGTCTCAACAATGAACGATAAACTTCCGCGCGGCCTCCATATTGTTGCGACGCCGATCGGCAATCTCGGCGACCTTTCGCCGCGAGCTGCGGACACGCTCCGGCGGGCCGACCGGATCCTCGCCGAAGACACCCGCGTAACCGCAAAACTTCTCGCGCATATCGGCGCGAAAGTGCCCATGACGCGCTACGACGACCATAGCACCGAAGGCGAAAGGGAAAGGCTTGTCTCGCGGCTTGCTGATGAGGCGATCGCCTTGGTCAGCGACGCCGGGACTCCGCTCATTTCCGATCCCGGCTACAAGCTCGTGAGATCGGCTCGAAGCGCCGGCCATCCGGTGCACACCATCCCCGGACCGTCAGCCGCGGTTGCCGCCTTAACGCTGGCGGGACTGCCGACCGACCGTTTCTTATTTCTGGGATTCCTGCCTTCGAAAGCCAAAGCTCGTCGCGATGCGATCGCCGAGGTTGCGGGCATTCGAGCGACGCTGGTGCTGTACGAGAGCGGCCCGCGCTTGGGCGACACGCTCGCCGCGCTTCACGACGAACTCGGCAACCGCGAAGTTGCGGTTGTGCGCGAACTTACGAAACTTCACGAAGAATGCGTGAGCGGCACGCTGGCCGAACTCCGCGAACGCTACAGCCACGTCGTTCCGAAGGGCGAAATCGTGATTGTCGTCGGACCGCCATCCGCGGCCGAGCAACCAAGCGACTTAGATGTCGACGAGGCCCTCCTTGAGGCGCTCGAAAGCCTTTCCCCCTCTCGCGCAGCTGCCGAGGTAGCCGAGCGGTTGAAGGTGCCGCGCAAGCGCGTCTACGCTCGCGCTCTCGAGCTTTCCAAATGAACCGGCAGCTGGCGGAAAAACGCGGCCGCGGAGCGGAGAGCCTTGCGTGCTGGTACCTGCGCCTCAAGGGTTGGAGAATACTCGCACGAAGGGCACGCGTTGCCGGCGGCGAAGTCGACATCGTAGCACGTCGCGGAGCGATGCTCGCGTTCGTCGAGGTCAAGGCCCGTGCGAATGACGGCGCTGCGGCATTCGCCCTCGACCATTACCGGCTGAAGCGCGTCGCGGTCGCCGCAGAGCGGCTCGCCCCTCGCTACATGCGTCATGGAGATGACGTGCGTATCGACGCGATATTCGTCGTTCCGAGGCGACTTCCGCGTCACTTGGTCAACGTCTGGCAAGGGTGACAAAGCCCTGACGACACCGTAGGCGCTCGGCATGCTGCTCCGTGTCGCAGTCCAGATGGACCCCCTCGAGAGGATCAACATCTCGGGCGATTCAACCTTTGCGATCATGGTCAAGGCGCAGGAACTGGGCCACGAACTCTATCACTACGCGGTCGAGGATCTCAGTTGGGCGGAAGGCCGGCTGTGGACGATGGGATATCCGGCGCAAGTCCAACGCATCGAAGGTAATCACTATCGGTTCGGCGAGCCGCGAATTTTGGATCTGGGCCGCGACGTCGACGTGGTGCTGATGCGGCAGGACCCGCCCTTCGACCTCGGCTACATCACCGCGACACACCTCCTCGAACGCATCCAGACCGAGACACTGGTCGTCAACGATCCAGCCAGCGTTCGCAATGCGCCTGAGAAGCTCTGGGTCCTGGATTTCGCACGCTTCATGCCTCCGACGGTCATCACGCGCTCGCTAGGCCTTGCGAGGAAGTTTCTCGCCGAACAGGGTGAGATCGTCATCAAGCCTCTTCATGGGTTCGCGGGCGGGTCGGTATTCCGGATCGGCGCCGATGGGCGCAACCTCGCCTCGCTCATGGAGCTCTTCAATCGCAACTACCGCGAGCCCCACATCATCCAGAAATTTCTTCCGGAGATCGCGGAAGGCGACAAACGGATCGTACTGATCGATGGCGAAGTCGCGGGCGCAGTCAATCGTGTGCCAGGCGAAGGCGAAATCCGATCGAACCTCGCCGTCGGGGGCAAGGCGGCGCGGACCGAGCTTTCTGAAAGCGAAAAAGAAATCTGTGCCGTCCTCGGCCCCGAGTGTCGCAAGCGCGGGCTTCTATTGGTCGGCATCGACGTCATCGGCGGCCGCTGGCTCACCGAGATCAACGTGACCTCCCCTACGGGCATCGTGGCGATCGACAAGTTCAACGGCACCGACACGCCCGGGCTCTTCTGGGACGCCGTCGAGCGCCGTCTTGGGGAACGATCCTCCAATTGACGAGGAAATCGTCTCTGTTTCGGTGGGGAATTTCGAGCGGATTCAAGGTCCTAATTCTGCGACCACGGATCCGGTTTGGATGTTTAGCGACTGATTTACCTAGCGAATTCTAACCCGGCCGAGTCGCGGCGCTGACGGTAACCCCACAGCCGGCTCGCCGCGGCGACCCTGCAAATTGTCGCTCAAGCGCGCGGATGGGCGTGCCTGTACACATCCAACAGGTGAGCCGCGTCGACTGCGGTGTAGATCTGCGTCGACGAGAGGCTGGCGTGCCCCAGCAGCTCCTGAAGAGCACGCAAATCGGCGCCTCGAGCAAGCAGGTGGGTCGCAAAGCTGTGGCGCAAAGCGTGCGGGGTGAGGCTTTCCGGCAGTCCTAGTCGTCGCCGCGCGGCTGCGACCGAACGGCGGACTAGGTCCGGATTGAGCGGCCCACCACGGGCACCGACGAACAAGGGACGATCGCCGTCGAGGGGGTAAGGGCATTGCCGCACATAAGCATCGATCGCCTCGCGGACCGCAGGGAGGATCGGGACGACCCTCATCTTCGATCTTTTCCCGGTTACGCGAAGGGTCGAGCCGGCAGGGACGGCACGGGCCG
>JBKPJK010000257.1:0-1040 GCA_046730635.1 Pseudomonadota bacterium
TAGCTGACGATTGCGACGGGCAGGCCGCCTTCGACGAGCATCGGTTCGTTTTGTGCGCGGACCGGCGTTGCGATGAGCAATCCGGCGAACGCGATCGCAAGGTGGGGCTTTTGCATCCTTGTTCTCCTTGCTGGAGTCCGATCGTCCAGCCCCGGAAAACTACGCTACGAACCAGTTGCCCGAAATGACAGAAGCCCCTCGATTCGTGCCAGGATCACGCTGGGATCATTTTCTACCAACATCGGAGAATCGTTTCTCAAAAGTCGGGACTCTTGCTGATTCAGTTCGACAGCTCAGGGGGTTAGACCGATTCGCACCGAGGCAGCCGAACTCGTCTTGACCCCCGAGACAGAGTCGCGCCTCTGGCGAGGCGGCCCGGCCGCCGGCCAAAACTTCTGGTAGCCGGGCCGCTGAATGCCGATAGTGACGCCGCAAACTGCGGGAGGCGGCGATGGGGGTTCTTGGTATCGGCGGTCTGTTTTTCCGGGCTCGAGATCCAGGGTCTCTCTCGAGCTGGTACAAGGAGCATTTGAATGTCGGCTCGGGCTGCGCCGCGCCCGGTGCGGGCGAACCGTCCGAGTGGGTGTGGATGGCGAGGGGAGGCCCGGTCGTCTTCGCACCCTTTCCCGCCGACACCGACTATTTCGCCGACGATAAGGCATTCATGCTGAACCTGCGTGTGAGCGCGCTCTCACAGCTGATCGATCGGCTGAAGGGTGCGGGCATCGATGTGGAGACTCGCGACGAATGGAACGACCCGAACGTGGGTCTTTTCGCGCGCATTCACGATCCGGAAGGAAACCCGATCGAGCTATGGCAGCCGCCTGGCGAATGAGCCCTAGTCCTCGAACCGCTCCGTGGATTCACGATCGCGTTCGTATCGCCGCTTGAGAGGAAATGGCGGCAGCCAGGATTCGCGGCGGATCGTCCAGAGCTCGTAGGTCGGCGTCAGCTGGTCGGGGGCGTCCAGCGTTCCCAGGTGCACCTCGATCTCGTCGCCGCTGCGTCCGAAGACCGACGAGCCGCACCGGGGGCAGAAG
>JBKPJK010000258.1:0-1159 GCA_046730635.1 Pseudomonadota bacterium
GCCCTGCCGCTCAAAGCACCGAGCTTCCAGTGCCGGCACTCGTCGATTTCGACGTGAGCTCGGGCGCCAAGCTCCAGGAGGTCGCAAGTCGTGTCCACGCCGTCGCGCCAGAAGCCAAGATCGCAGCGCACCGTGAAGCCGTGGGTCCGCTGCTCCACTCCTTGCGCCTGCTTCAATGGGTCGCTTTCGGGCTCGTGTTGCTGCTGAGTGCTGCAGCGTCCGCCGCCGTGGTCCTGGCTGCGCGAGGTGCGCTGGACACCCATCGTTTCACCATCGAAGTCATGCACGGGATCGGCGCTACCGACGTTCAGGTGACGAGGCTGTTCCAACGCAAGATCGCGATCGATGCACTCGTCGGAAGCATCGCGGGAGCAGCGGTGGCGGGATTGGTTCTGCTGGCACTCGCGGCCGGTGCCTCATTCGCAGGAGAGCTGACGGGCGGAGCGACGCTTTCCGGCGCCGACTTCCTGATCCTCCTCCTCCTCCCACTTGCGCTGACCGCTCTTGCGACGTGGGTTGCGCGTACGGCTGTTCTCGCGGCACTGCGCAAGGCCCTATGATCGCACGCGCGGCCTCCCTTTTCCTGCTGGTCTATGCACTCGGCTTCGTCTTCTTCGCGTTCACGCTCGGCCGCCCGGCCGCGGCGAACGCCAGGCCGACCGACGCAGCCGTCGTGCTGACCGGTGCAAGCGGCCGCATCGAACATGGCGTCGACGTGCTGCGTGAGGGCCAGGCCAAGCGTCTGCTCGTGGCAGGTGCGGACCCGCTGGTCCGGAAGGTCGACCTCGCTCGGCGAATCCCCTCAGGTGCGTCGATCATCCAATGCTGCGTCGATCTCGGCAGCGAATCGGTCGACACGCGAACCAACGCGGAGGAGGCGCAACGCTGGCTCCGGCAGCACAAGTTCCACTCGGTTCGACTGATCACGAGCGACTGGCACATGCGGCGCGCGCGATATGAATTCGAGAAGGAGCTGGGGCCCAAATATCGGCTGGTCACCGACGGCGTCCGGACTGAGCCGACCTTCCTCACCTTGTTCGGCGAATATAACAAATATGTGCTCCGCCGGATTGCGGTTTGGGTCGACCTGTGACGGTAGTCCTGCGGTCGCTCGTCTATACCGCGCTGTTCTACCTGGGCACGGTCCTGTGGGTTCTGG
>JBKPJK010000259.1:0-6819 GCA_046730635.1 Pseudomonadota bacterium
AAATAGGATCGACGAGTGCAATAAAGGCCCGATTGCCGATCGGATTGAGCCACCGTGACGGCTCATTCACACAAGTGCCAACGATAACGAGGCGCTCGCTCTTGCTGCGTAACTGACGTCCTAACGGACTGAAGTTACAAAGCTAAAGCGCGGTTGGACCCCACCGGGCAACAGAAGGGGATTCCAGCGGTTCGGGGAGCACCGGGCAACAGAAGCTCCCCACTTCCCTTTTCGCTCCTCCGCCGATCCGATAAACGGCCGTGAAGGGGGTATCATGCATCACTGGATCAAACGCTTCTTCCTTTTCGCGGCGCCGATGTTGCTCGGCAGCTGCTTCTGGGGGCCGGGCAAGTTCACGTCCGACCTCGTGCTGAAGAAGGACGGCACGTTCGCCCTCGATTATCGCGGCGAGATCGTGATCCAGCTCCCGCCCGATGCGAACGACAAGGCGGAACCCTGGAGCGACAACCTAGCACATTGCTCCGGTTCGGACGGCAAGGAGCGCCCCTGCACCAAGGCAGAGATCACCCAGCAGAAGGCGGACTTCGCCAATCGCGTAGCTGCCAAGCGCAAGGAAAGCGAGGAGATGGCCAAGGCGTTCGGGGTTCCGGGGCTGGACGAGGAATCCAACCGGGCCTTCGCCGCCAAGCTGATGAAATATGACGGTTGGAGGTCGGTGACCTACCGAGGAAAGGGCGT
The DNA here is from genome assembly GCA_046730635.1 of Pseudomonadota bacterium. Lineage (GTDB taxonomy): Bacteria > Pseudomonadota > Alphaproteobacteria > Sphingomonadales > Sphingomonadaceae > Sphingomicrobium. The sequence goes on from JBKPJK010000259.1 coordinate 700, forward strand.
CTTCGAAGTCGACTACCATCTTGTGGGAAGCACGAAGCAGGATTTCATTTTCCCTGCGCTTCCCGACAATAATCTGATCATCCCGTTCGTGGCTCTGAGGCGAAGGTCCGACGGCTCGGTGCTGGTGACCGCGCCCGCGTTTACGGGCGGCGGCGGGCCGATTGCGGGCCGGGTTGGGGCCGAGGCTGCGACCAAGATGTCCGAAGGCGGTGCCGTGTCCCACGCACAGGGCCGCTTCACCGTCGCCACCGACGGCGAATTCCTGACCAACAACAGCGAGGACGGCGCCGCCACCGGCGCGAAGGGCAAGGAGATCCACTGGGACGTGCGCCCGGACTCGACAAAGATCCCCGAAACGCTCGTCCGTCTGTAGCGGCTCGGCTCCATTCGTCGAACGGCCGGTTGCGCAACGCCGTTTGCGCGGCCACCCTTCGCGCATCCAATCCGGGGGATTTTCGATGCGCCGTACAATGATCGCCGCCCTTCTTTCCGCCTGCGCCTCTGCTGCAATGGCCCAGACGCCCAAGGAACAGCTGCTCGTACCGCCGCCAAATGCGACGCATTTCGTCGTCGTTTCGACCGCGGGGAAGCATGGCGACGAATATATGTGGACCATGCCGGACGGCCGGATCGCCTTCCGGGAGTCCATTCTCCTCCGCGGACTGACCTTCGAAACCGACGAGACGATGCGCGTCGGCGCGGACGGCATGCCGACCGACGTCGTCGTCCGCGGCGTGACTCCGAGTGGCGACGCCGCGGAGACTTTCGCGATGATCAACGGCACGGCGAGGTGGAAGAGCCCGGTCGATGCGGGCAGCACGCCTTATTCCTCGGCAGCATATTATCTCCAGCAGGGCGGCCCGTTCCTCAGCACTGCGCCGGAAATCAACCGCCTGATGGCCGCCGGCCGCGCAGGGATGGTCCTGCTTCCCTCAGGTCGCCTCGACTATGACAAGGTCACCTCGCTCGACGTGGATGGGCCGCAGGGCAAGAAGCACGTCGACCTCATTCTGCTGAAAGGCGTTTCCCAGTCGCCGACGCCGGTCTGGGTGGAAAACGGCAAGTTCTTCGGCCAGCTTGTCGGACTGGGTCTGCTTCCCGCGGGCTACGAGGGCAATCTCGACAAATTGCAGGCTGCCCAGGATGCCGCGATCGCCGCATTGGCGCCGGCGACGGCCAAGAAATTTCTGACCGAGGATGCGAAGCGCCCGGTCCTCTTCAGCAACATCAAGATGTATGATGCCGACGGCGAACGCTTCGTCGCCAATCGCTATGTCCTGACGAGCGGCGGAAAGATCGTGTCCGTCGGCGCCGCGGCTCCGGCGAAGCTCCCGGCCGGGACACGCACGATCGACGGCAAGGGCAAGACGTTGGTGCCTGGCCTATGGGACAGCCACATGCACGTCGGCGACGATTTCCAGACGGTCAGCGAACTCGCGCTCGGAGTCACGTCCTGCCGCAATCCCGGCGGGCCGATCGAGCTCGAAGTGTCGCAGCGCGAGCGCCGCAATGCCGGCACACTGCTCGCGCCGGAATGCTTCGACTCCGTCATCGTCGATCAGAAGGGGCCGCTGGTGGCGCAGGGGAGCCTCGCGGTCTCGAGCCTGGACGACACGCTTGCGGCCGTTCGCAAGATCAAGGCGAACAACCTGACGGCCGTGAAATTCTACACCTCGATGAAGCCGGAGTGGATCGCGCCCGGCGCGAAGCTGGCGCATGAGCTCGGCCTCCACGTCCACGGTCATATTCCGGCGGGCATGCGCACGCTCGACGCGATCAACGCCGGCTACGACGAGATCACGCACATCTATTTCGCGACGATGCAGGCCATGCCCCAGGAGGTCGTCGACAAGGCCAATACGACGATGCGGATGCTTGGGCCCGGCAAATATTTCAAGGACGTCAACCTCGACGCCGAGCCGACCAAGACCGTGATCGCGACGATGGCCAAGAAGAAGATCGTGCTCGATCCGACCCTGGTCGTCGTTGAAGGCGTCCTGCTCGCAAATGCTGGAACGATCGCGCCGGCTTACGCGCCCTTCGCCGGAACCCTGCCCGCGGCGGTGGAGCGCGGCTTCAAGTCCGGACCGATCCCGTACCTGCCCGGAATGACCCGCGCCGACGCGCAGGCGAGCGTCGATCATATGGGCGAATATGTGACCAAGCTTCGCCGCGCGGGCGTGCCGATCGTGGCCGGCACGGACGGCTACGGGATGGAGCTCGTCCGCGAGCTGGAGCTTTACGTCAAAGGTGGGATGACGACTTCGGAAGCGCTGGCGACGGCGACCATCGCGCCTGCGCGCAACGTCAAGGCCGACAAGCGCACCGGATCTATCACCGTCGGAAAGGAAGCCGACCTCCTCCTGGTCGACGGCGACCCGGAGAAGAACATCGGCGACCTCCGCCATGTCGATCAGGTGATGAGCGACGGCGTGCTGATGGACGGCGATGCGCTACGCAAGGAGGCCGGGTTCAGCGGCCGGCCGAAGTGATAACCTAATGCATCCGAGGTAAACTTGGCGCGGGCCGGAAGCCGCTGTGTTGCTGTTCTATGACAGCATATTGAAACCCAACGGCTGTCCATCTACTTATGCGCCCCACGCGACGTTAGAGGGGACACATGATGACTGCACTTCGCCGCCTTGGACTTGTTGCGCCGGTCATGGCGATCAGCCTTTCGGGCTGCGGCCTGAATAGCGTTCCCACCGCCGAGGAGCAGGTGAACGCGGCCTGGGGCAATCTGCAGGCCGATTATCAGCGCCGGTCGGACCTCATTCCGAATCTGGTCGCAACGGTGAAAGGCTATGCGCAGCAGGAAAAGACTGTTCTGACCGAGGTGACGGAGGCGCGCGCGAGTGCCGGCAGGGTCCAACTCAATGCGAGCGATCTTAGCGACCCGGCCAAGGTGCAGGCATTCAACGAAGCGCAAAGCCGGCTGACCCAGGCGATCATCCCGCTGCAGCGGCTGCAGGAGGCGTATCCGGACCTCAAGTCGAACGCGAATTTCCTCGCGCTGCAGGATCAGCTGGAAGGCACGGAGAACCGCATCAATGCGTCGCGGCGCGACTACAATACCGCGGTTCAGGCTTATAACACGCGGATCCGCACCTTCCCCGACGCGATCGGCGCGAAGATCTTCTACGGCGCCAAGCCGAAGGTGCCATTTGAGGCTGCGGCTGCGGCGCAGACCGCACCGACCGTCAATTTCAACGCGAGCTGAGGTGAAACACTTCTTCGCTGCCTTGCTGCTGGCGTTCCTTGCGCTGGCAGGGCCAGCAGCGGCGCAGACATTCCCGCCGTTGACCGGACGCGTCGTCGATCAGGCGCACCTGCTCACCCCGGCACAGGTCGCCGACCTCACGAGCAAGTCCGCAGCGCTTGAGGCTCAGTCCGGTCGTCAATTCGTGGTGGCGACCGTGAACAGCCTCGAGGGCTATCCGATCGAAGATTACGCCTATCGCCTCGGCCGGGCATGGAAGATCGGAAGCGCGAAAAACAACGACGGGGTGCTGCTGCTCGTCGCGCCCAACGAGCGGAAAGTGTGGGTCGCGACCGGCTATGGAGCCGGCGGTTTCATGACCGACGCAATGGCCGGGATCATCACCCGCGAGGCGATCCTCCCGCACTTCAAACAGAAGCCGCCGGACTATGGCGGAGGAATCGAGGCCGGCGCCGATGCGATCATCAAACAGATGAGCCTTCCTCCCGAGGAAGCGCAGAAGAATGTCGCCGCAGCCAACCAGGCGCAGCAGCAGCGTCAGCGGTCGAGCGGCGGGGCGCTGCCCGGCTTTTTCTGGTTCATGATCATCGCATTCGTCATCCTCTCGATGTTCCGGCGCGCCGGCGGCCGTCGTTATCGCAACCGCAGTGGCGGCATCAGCCCGTGGGTCGTGCTGTGGGGCCTCAACGAGCTCGGTCGCGGTTCCCGCGGCGGGTGGGGCGGCGGCTCGTCGTGGGGCGGCGGCAGCGGTTGGGGAGGCGGCGGAGGCGGCTTCTCGGGCGGTGGCGGATCCTTTGGCGGCGGCGGTGCCGGGGGTAGCTGGTAATGTTGCGCCTTTCGGACGCGGACCACTAGAAGGTCAGCAAGGCGATCGCGGCTGCCGAAGCGAAGAGCAACGGCGAGATCGTCGCGGTCGCAACGCCGATCAGCGACGCCTATCACGACGTCGGACTGCATTGGGCTCTAGTTCCGCTGTTCGCGGTGCTCGCCTGGGCGGCCTGGCGGCCGACGGCGCTGACCTGGTGGTACGACATCCTGTTCGGCGGTTGGCAGCCGGACCCGACGCTGAGCCAGCTCCTGACGTTGCTGATGGTCTTCGCGGCGCTGAAGTTCACCGTTGCGCTGCTGATCCTCAAATGGATGCCGCTGCGCCTGGCTCTCACGCCCGCTTCGACGAAGCACCGGCGCGTCCGCCGCCGCGCCGTGACAGTGTTCAAGGCTGCGGCGGAACGGCGGACGGCGGATAGAACGGGAATCCTCATCTATCTGTCGATGGCGGAGCGGAGAGCGGAGATCGTCGCCGACGAGGCGATCCTCAAGGTCACCGACGACCATACCTGGGGCGAGGCCATGACGGCGCTCATCGCGGAGGTCCGCGAAGGCCGGCCGGGGGATGGGATCTGCGCGGCTATCGAGCGCGTTGGGGTGGTGCTCGCTGAGCATTTCCCCCGTTCGGCAGGCGACACCAACGAGATTCCGGATAAGCTCATCGAACTATGAACCTGGACGAGCTGCCGCCGGCCGAGACCATGTGGGCGGGCAAGTATGTGCGCGTCCTGAAGCGCGACAAATGGGAATATGCGGGCCGCACGAACAACATCGGCGCGGTCGTGATCCTCGCGGAATATGAGGGCAAGGTGATCCTCGTCGATCAGCCTCGAGTGGCGCCGGACTGCCGCTGCATCGAGCTTCCCGCGGGGCTTGTCGGAGACCAAGACCCAGACGCGACGCCGGAAAGCACAGCGATCAAGGAGCTGGAGGAAGAAACCGGATTCACGGCCGAACGCGTCGAGCGTGTCGGCGAATTCCTTGCGTCTCCGGGAATGCTCTCAGAGGGCTTCACTTTGGTCCGCGCTCACGGCGTCCGGAGGATCGGCGCGGGCGGGGGCGACGAGAATGAAGACATCAATGTCCACCTCGTCCCGCGCGCGGAGATTCCCAACTTCGTCGAGCAGAAGCGTGCGGAGGGGTTCGGCGTCGACGTGAAGCTGCTGATCTTCATGAATTTCTGAGCCGCCGAAGTCGGTTCAGCATTCGTGAATAACGGCTCGCATAATTCTCAGTCGCAGCAACGGTATTCCGTGAAACCGGAGCAGGCTCGCGGTTGTTGGAACTCGCATGGCTCGTCTCGTTCATCTTTCGGACCTCCACTTCGGCGCACATGACGAGGAACTCGTCGCCGCGGTCGAGCGGCGCATCGACGATCTGAAGCCGGACCTCATCGTCATCAGCGGCGACTTCACGCAGCGCGCTCGCACCGAGCAGTTCAAGGAGGCTTGCGCGTTCCTCGAACGGATCCGAGACCGCGGCCACGAGGTCCTGGGAGTTCCCGGCAATCACGATGTGCCGCTCTACGACGTGCTCCGGCGGTTCCTTTCTCCACTCACCCGCTATCGCCGCTATATCGACGAGACGCTTTGCCCCTTCGTGGAGCTGTCCGGCGTGGCCGTGCTGGGCATCAACACCGCGCGGTCGTTGACGTTCAAGGATGGCCGCATCAGCAAGGAGCAGGTCGCGTTCATCCGCGAGGTCTTTTCCCGCACCGATCCGGAAGCGACGCGCGTGCTGGTCACGCATCATCCGCTATTTGCGGTGCCGGTCGGGGAGGAGATCGAGCGGGCGGTGGGCCGTCAGGAGCTGGCGCTGGATGCAATCGAGGAAGCCGGAGTCGATCTGCTGCTTGCGGGCCACGCGCATCATGCGTCCACGCACGATGCGAGCGAGCTGGTGACGCGTTCCGGAGGCGCACTCGTCGTTCAGGCGGGGACTGCAACGTCGACCCGGGTGCGGGAACAGGATCAAAGCTTCAACACGATCGATATCGAGGCCGGGCGGGTCACGGTGACGGTCAATGCATGGACGGGCGAGGCGTTCGAACCGGCCGACGCACAGCCTTATCA
>JBKPJK010000260.1:0-1962 GCA_046730635.1 Pseudomonadota bacterium
GGCATTGAGCGCGTCGAGCCAGGCGAGCTTGTAGTCGAATTTCGGCCCCGGCTTCGGGTTGCCGTTGGGCGCATACATATTGCCGACCAGGATTCCGCAGACCGCCGCCTCGATGTAGCGGCTCTGCTCGAGATTGGGATCGTTGGGCAATGCGCGGCGCGTTTCGACCGGCTGTCCGACACGGCTCAGTAAGGCGACGCCGTTCCAGCTCCTCTGCCCGTGCCAGATGGCCGAATAGCCGAGCTCGGCAATCGCATCGCGCGGGAAAGCTTCGTCGGTGCATTTCAATTCCTGCAGGCCGACGATGTCTGGCTGGAACTCGCCGAGCCAGCGCGTAAGAACGGCGAGCCGGCTGTTGATTCCGTTGATGTTGTAGCTCGCGATCCGGAGCCGCCGCTTCTTCGCCATCAGCCGTCGGAACACGCGAAACGCGAAAGCGTTCTACGGCCCGTTGCTTCTGATCCACCGATTGCGATCTCCGGCGCGAAGGCGCGGGCGTCAGTCCCCCACCTTGGCCCTGTTGAGGCGCTATCACCGGCTCGGAAGCACGGGAGCCCCGTCATGCGAATATTTTCGCTCGGCGGGGCTCTTTTTTCGAGTCGCGCTGAGTCGAACGAGAGACCCACAAGTTTATCCACCGAATCGCCCACAGTTTTGTCGTGGTGCCGACACGAATCCGCTGGAACAACCGTAACCCTCATGTATTGTTGTGTTGTGCTTCCGATCTCGAAAGAGAAACGAAGCATGGAACCCCGGCAACTTCGGTTGCCGGGGTTTACTCGTTTCTGGGCTAGAGCATTTCCGGCCGGGCATCCGCAAGCGTTAGCGTCTTCGACCGGTCCGGCAGCGGATATTTGTTCCCGTTCGCGCAGTTGAACAACAGCACTCGCTCGTCCTTAGCGACGAGTCCGCGCTCAAGCGCATTCCGCCAGGCCGCAAGCACGGCTCCGCCCTCCGGGCAGAGCAGGAAGCCGTCGTCGTGCGCCGCATCTTCCACGGCCTGCAGGATCGAATCTTCGGACACCGCGATTGCTGCACCGCCGCTCTCGCGGACTGCGCGAAGGATCAGGAAATCGCCCACCGCCTTCGGCACCCGGATCCCGGTCGCGACCGTCGCTGGATTCTCCCACCGCTCCGCGAATTCCTCACCCTGCTCGAAAGCCCGCACCATCGGCGCGCAGCCCTCTGCCTGGACGGCGTACATCCGCGGGCGCTTGGAACCGATCAGCCCGACCGCTTCCAGCTCGTCGAATGCCTTCCACATTCCGATGAGGCCGGTGCCGCCGCCCGTGGGATAGAAGATCACGTCGGGTACGTCCCAGCCGAGTTGCTCCACCAACTCGAAGCCCATCACCTTCTTACCCTCCAGGCGGTAGGGTTCCTTCAGGGTCGAGCAGTCGAACCATAGCCCCTCAGCAGCGCCCTTCCCGACCAGCGCACCGCATTCGTCGATCTGGCCGTCTGCAACATAGACGCGCGCACCGTAAGCGGCGGTCTCCGTCACGTTGGTCAGCGGAGTCTCGGAGGGGCAGATGACGATCGTCTCGATGCCCGCGCGTGCGCCGTAGGCGGCAAGCGCGGCACCGGCATTTCCGTTGGTCGGCATCGCAATCCGCTCGATCGCGAACTGCTTCGCCATGGTCACGGCCATGGCCAGTCCGCGCGCCTTGAAGGAACCCGTCGGGAGCCTGCCTTCGTCCTTCACGAGCAGATTGGAGGCACCGGCACGCGCCGCCGTGTTCGGCAGTGCGACGATCGGCGTTTCGGGTTCGCCAAGGCTGACCGGGTCGGCCTCGTTGGGAAGCAGCTCACGCCACTTCCACATTCCCGGCTCGCGGCTTTCGATGCTTTGCCGGGTGAGCGTCCGTTTCGCCGCGTCCACGTCGTATCGTACGATCAGCGGCTTTCCCACGTTGCTTAGGTTGTAGACTCGCCCAGCTTCGTAGCGCTCGCCGGTGAGCG
>JBKPJK010000261.1:0-8613 GCA_046730635.1 Pseudomonadota bacterium
CCGTTCCCGCCATCGCGCGCGAGCAAGCATTCCTCAACCAGGGCCAATTCCCGGGTCACCGCGAGGAGACCTACGAACTTCCCAACGACGATCTGTGGCTGGCGGGCACAGCCGAGGTCGTGCTGACTTCGCTTCAATCCGGCGAGATCATTGAGGGGGACAAGCTGCCGATCCTCTACGCCGGCTATTCGCCGTGCTTTCGCCGCGAGGCGGGGAGCGCCGGGAAAGACGTCCGCGGGCTGCTGCGCGTCCACCAGTTCGTGAAGGTCGAGCAATATGTGATCTGCGAGGCCGACGACGCGCAGTCCGCGGAGTGGCACGCCCGTTTGCTCGGCCTGGCCGAAGAGCTGCTTCAGGCGCTCGAGATTCCGTATCAGGTGATCGAGACTTCGACCGGGGACATGGGCCTGGGCAAGTTCCGGATGAACGACATCGAAAGCTGGGTCCCGAGCCTCGGCAAGTATCGCGAGACGCACAGCTGCTCGACGCTCCACGACTGGCAGGCACGCCGCGCGAACCTCCGCTACCGCGGAGCCGATGGGAAGGTGCGGTTCGCCCACACGCTGAACAACACGGCGCTGGCGAGCCCGCGCATCCTGGTCCCCCTGCTCGAAAACCACCAGACCGAGGACGGGCGAGTGAAGCTGCCCAAGGCGCTGCAGGAGCTTATGGGAGGCGAGTATCTTTAGGTGAGCTGGACGGGTGACGACCGGCTACCGCCCCTCCGGCTGCGACTTGGTGAAGCCGCTTGGTTGCTGCCTCGACTGTTCCGGATCTTCGGATCCACCAGATCGCTTGGCCCCCCGGAAGGTCCGCCGGCCCTCGTCATCCCCGGTTTCGTCGCTCACGACCGAACGACTGAAGCCTTGCGCAAGGCGCTCGCCGCGGCAGGCTGGCGCGTTCATGGATGGAACATGGGCGTCAACTGGGGCGCGCGCGCCGACACAGTCGAGCTGCTGAAGCGGCGCATCGACAAGATCGCGCTGGATCGGCGGATCCTGCTCGTCGGATGGAGCCTCGGCGGACTGTTTGCGCGCGAGCTAGCTCGCGCTGCGCCGGATCGGGTCCGGGCGGTGATCACGTTGGGATCGCCCTTTTCCGGCAGCCCGAAGCAGAACCACGTCTGGAAAATCTATGAACGGATCGCCGGTCACAAGGTCGACGATCCGCCGGTTCCCCGGATCACCGACAAGCCGCCGGTCCCACACCTGGCACTGTGGTCACGGCGGGACGGGCTGATCGCGCCTCGCGCTGCCCGCGGCCTCGATCATGAACGTGATCGTGAAGTCGAGTTCGAGTGCACGCACATGGCGTTCGGGATGTCGCCTCGCGTCGCGCGCGACGTGGTGCGCGAGTTGACGAAGTTTCTCGACGACCATCCTCAATGATCGCCCACGCAGAGACGTGATGCCGGAAATCGACATGTGTCCCGAAAATGCACGCGCGATTCCAGCGGCTTATTGTTTCGGTAACGCAAGAGCCATATCTTCCCATCTGTGAAATGGGCGCGAACCGCGGCTGCCGGGACTGCCGGCACGGTTCACCCGGACGACCTGGCGCCTCCGGGCTGGCATCGCATGCGCGAAGTCGCGTGGCACCTTCCGCGGTTCCTTGCAGGACTTGGCCCGGTGGGCCCTCGAGGCCCGGAGGACGGGCCGCCGGCTCTCGTCCTTCCGGGTTTCCTAGCCAGCGATCGAACCACGATGGACATCCGTCGAGCACTCGCCCGTGGCGGGTGGCGAGTGTACCCGTGGGGCCTTGGAACGAACCTCGGCGCCAAGTCCGACACGCTGACCCTGCTCGCCCGTCGTCTCGATGAAATCTACGACGGGCGGCCCGTGCTGCTGGTCGGATGGAGCCTGGGGGGAATGTTCGCTCGTGAACTCGCTCATCTGCATCCCGAAAAGGTTCGTGCGGTCGCGACGCTCTGCTCGCCCTTTTCAGGCGACTACAAGACCAACACCAACGTCCGCGAGCTGTATGAGCGGGTGGCGGGTCACGACGTCAACCAGCCGCCTTTTCCGCGCGGCGAGGGCAAGCCGCCTGTCCCGACCTTGGCCTTCTGGTCACGGCGGGATGGGATCGTCGCTCCTAGTGCCGCACGCGGACGGGACCATGAGATCGACCGGGCAGTAGAGCTCGACACCTATCATGTCGGCGCCGTCCTGTGGCGCCCGGCGCTCGCCCGCATCGTCTGGGAGATCAAAGCTTTCTTGAGCGAGGTCGAGGCACGCCCCGGCCAGAGGCCGATCGGGTCGCAAATCCGCGGTCACTGACGGGTCCCCGAGTCGCTGTCTTGACTCCAACGGCTGAGTCGCGAGACAAAGAACAAAAGTAGAACAGAAGCGTTGTGAGTCGTGTGGCTGCAGACCTTTCCCTGGTCGCCGGCGACGGAAGTCGTGCGGCCAAAATTGACCAGCTCCCCAGCGGGCTGGGCGAACGATGGCATTTGCCCGTCTCGCCCAGCCCCACCCTGTCGGAGCTGTTCGCCGCGCATCCGCGCGATGGCGGCTGGGCAGGATTCCTGCTGGCGCAGCTGGAGACCAGCAAGCCGATGCTCTGGGTCCAGGACCGGATGGCGATCCTCGAGAGCGGGCGCATCCATCCGCCTGGCCTTCCTTCGGGCGATCTCATTCACGTCGAGGCACGGGACGCACGCGATGCGCTGTGGGCGATGGAGGAGGGCGTAAGATGCGCGGCTCTTTCGGTTGTAGTCGGCGAGATCTGGGGCGATCCCAAGGTGCTCGACTTCACTGCGACGCGGAGGCTCGCGGTCGCATCGGAGCGCTCGGGCGTCGGCTGCTGGCTGGTCCGGCTCGGCGGGACGGCAAATTTGAGCGGAGCGCGGATGCGCTGGCGGATCGGGAGCGCGCCGTCGTTGATCAACCCGCTCGACGTGCGCGCGCCCGGATCGCCGACATGGGACGCCGAGCTGTTTCGCGCTCGAGGAATGCCGCCCGGGCGATGGAGCATCACCCATGAAGCGGGTCTGTTCCATCTGGCTTCCGCACCTCGCGATCGAGCGCTGGGCGAGGACCGCCGACTGTCCGCCTGACAGCCCGGTCGTGCTCACCGTCGAGGGTACGCACGGACTCCTCATCCACGCCGTCACGCAAGCTGCCGCCGAGCGCGGTGCGAGGGCCGGTGCTCGGCTGACCGATGCGCGGGCGCTCGACCCGGCGCTGGTCTCCGTCCCGGCCGATGCGGCGGGAGACGAGGCGCTTCTGCATCGGTTGGCGAAATGGGCGGTGCGCTGGTCGCCCCTGGTCGAGGTCGATGAAGCAGACGGGCTGCGGCTCGACGTCAGCGGCGTCGCGCACCTGTTCGGCGGCGAACGCGGGCTGGTGCGCGATGTGCGGCGATGTTTCGCGCGGACAGGATTGACGGCACGTGTCGCGATTGCGCCGACTGCCGCTGCGGCCTGGGCGCTGGCCAGATTCCCTTCTGCCCGCTCAACTCCGCTGACTCGCCCTCTCCCTCTAGGAGAGAGGGACTTGGTTGAGGCGCTCGCACCTCTCCACGTTTCGGCGTTGCGGCTGGACGCGGACACGGTGCGAACGCTCGAGCGGCTTGGGCTGAAGACCGTCGGCGCTTTGCTCGACGTTCCGCGACTGGCGCTCGCGCGGCGGTTCCGTGGGGCGGAGGATGTGGTCGATGCGCTCGACCGGGCGCTCGGCCGAAAGCCCGAGCCGCTGACCGCCGCGCCGGTGAACCCGCCACCCAGAGCAGCTCTCAGGATGGAGGAGCCGGCGACGCATCCGGAAGCCGGGCCGCAGGCACTCGAACGGCTGATTCCCGGTCTCGTCCGGCAGTTGCAGGAGCGGAACCTCGGCGCGCGGCGCCTTTCGCTGCACGGCTTTCGAGTCGACGGCAGCGTCGCCACGGCGACCGTTGCAACGGCCATTCCGAGCCGCGAGCCGAAGCATCTGCAGCGGCTGCTTGCGGACAAATCGGCCGCGCTGGATCCGGAATTCGGGTTCGATGCCTTCGCGCTGCAGGCCGACTGGACCGAGGATCTCGGCGCCGCTCAGGAGAGCCTGGTCGAGGAGCCGTCAGGCCAACGCGAGGTCGCGCGCCTGGTCGACCGGCTGACGGTGAAGCTTGGTCCCACCGCCGTACGCCGGCCGCAGCCAGAGGAAAGTCACTTGCCCGAGCGCGCGAGCGGGTGGGTTGCGGCGGTCTCCTCTCCTCGATTCCGAGGGGAGGTGGCGCGCAAAGCGCGACGGAGGGGCCCCTCCACCGCTTCCGGCGGTCTCCCTCCCCTGCAAATGCAGGGGAGGAAAGTAAGGCCCCAGCGCCTGCTCGATCGGCCCGAAGCGATCGACGTGGTCTACGCCACTCCCGAAGGAGTCCCGCGCCGGTTCATGTGGCGGCGGGCGGTGCATGACATTGCCCGCGTCGAAGGCCCCGAAAGAATCGCGCCCGAATGGTGGCGGCAACCGTCGAGTACGCGGCTGCGCGATTACTATCGCGTCGAGGACTCGAGCGGGCGCCGCTACTGGATCTATCGCGAGGGCGTGATCGGCGACGGCCGCGGAGGCGCTCCGAACTGGTTCATCCATGGCCTGTTCGGATGACTGGCCGGTGAAATAGATGCCCGAAAAACCGTCCTTCTCGCGACTGAAGCTGGTGCGGAGCGATGACATGCCTCCGCCGCCGATCTCGCCGTCGCCTTACGTCGAGCTCGGCGTCAGCTCCCCTTTCTCATTCCTGCGTGGAGCTTCGGATGCCATCGAGCTCGTCCAAACCGCATTGGCCCTCGGCTACGACGCGATCGGCATCGCCGACCGCAACACGCTGGCCGGCGTGGTCCGGATGCACAGCGCTTGCGACGTCGTCGGCCTGAAGCCGCTGATTGGATGCCGGCTCGACCTGATCGACGCACCGAGCCTGCTCGCCTATCCGATCGACCGCGAGGGCTATGGCCGGCTGTCGCGGCTGCTCAGCCTGGGCAAGATGCGGGCGGACAAAGGCGAATGCGAGCTGAGCCTCGCCGACGTCGCAGCCCATTCGGAGGGCATCGCCTTCATCGCCTGGCCGTCCGACGATCCCGATGATTTCGAACATGAATTGCCGCGGCTTCGCGACGCTTTGACGTCACTTCGCCATGTCGCGGCGAGCTGGCTTTATCGGGGCGACGACAATGCGCGGATCGAGCGGCTCGATCGCCTGGCGCGCAAGAACGGCTGCACGATCCTCGCGACCAACGACGTCCATTATCATGCTCCCGATCGCCGGCCGCTGCAGGATGTCGTCACTTGCATCCGCGAGAAAGTGACGATCGCGACTGCAGGCTTCCTGCTCGATCCGAATGCCGAGCGGCACCTCAAGCGGCCCGAAGAAATGATCCGCCTGTTCGCGCGCTGGCCGCACGCCATCGAAGCGACGCGCGAATTTGCGGATGCACTGCACTTCAGCCTGAATGAGCTGCGGTACGAATATCCCAAGGAGACGGTGCCGGAGGGGCGCACGCCGCAGCAGCACCTCGAGCAGCTCACTTGGGACGGCGCGAAGAAACGCTGGCCCGACGGCATTCCCGACAAGGTGCTGAAACAGCTGAATTACGAATTGCCGCTGATCGAACGGCTCGACTTCGCGCGCTATTTCCTGACGGTCCACGACATCGTTGCCTTCGCGCGCGGGCTCGATCCGCCGATCCTGTGCCAGGGCCGAGGGTCGGCGGCGAACAGCGCGGTCTGCTACTGCCTCGGCATCACCGCGGTCGACCCGTCGGTGAACGAGCTATTGTTCGAGCGCTTCATCTCCGAGGAGCGCAAGGAGCCGCCCGATATCGACGTCGATTTCGAGCATGAGCGCCGCGAAGAGGTGATCCAGCACATCTACGACAAATACGGCCGCGACCGTGCCGGGATCGCCGCGACCATAATCCATTACCGCCCGCGCTCGGCCATCCGAGAAGTAGGGAAGGTCATGGGATTGAGCGAGGACGTGACCGCCGCGCTTGCCTCGACCGTCTGGGGAAGCATGGATCCCGAACTCGAGGACGCGAGGGCGAACGACGCCGGGCTCGACCTTTCAGACCCCCATCTCAGGCGCACGATGAAGCTTGCCGAGCAGCTGATCGGAATGCCGCGTCACCTGTCGCAGCATGTCGGCGGCTTCATCCTGACCGAACGCCCGCTCACCGAGACGGTGCCGATCGGCAACGGGGCGATGGAGGATCGTACCTTCATCGAATGGGACAAGGACGACATCGAGGAGCTCGGGATCCTCAAGATCGACGTGCTCGCGCTCGGCATGCTGACCTGCATCCGCAAATGCTTCGACCTGATTGCCGAGCATCATGGCGAGCGGTGGGAGCTGGCGACGATCCCGCGCGAAGTGCCCGAGGTCTACGACATGCTCTGCCGCGGGGACTCGCTCGGCGTGTTCCAGGTCGAAAGCCGGGCGCAGATGAACATGCTTCCGAGGCTGAAGCCGCGAGAATTCTACGACCTGGTGATCGAGGTCGCGATCGTTCGCCCGGGTCCGATCCAGGGCGATATGGTGCACCCATATCTCAAGCGGCGAAGCGGCAAGGAACCGGTGACTTTCCCCTGCCCCGATCCGGCGCATGGCGAGCCCGACGAGCTGGAGAAGATCCTCGGTCGGACCCTCGGCGTTCCGATCTTCCAGGAGCAGGCGATGAAGATCGCGCTCGATGCGGCGAAGTTCAGCTCCGAGGAAGCCAATCAACTCCGGAAGGCGATGGCGACCTTCCGCTCGCGCGGGAAGATCGAGCCGCTCGAGGAGAAGATGGTCGGGCGGATGGTCGGGCGCGGCTATGACGTCGCCTTCGCGCAGCGTTGCTTCGACCAGATCAAGGGCTTTGGCGAATATGGTTTTCCCGAAAGCCACGCTGCGAGCTTCGCGCATCTCGTCTACGTCTCGAGCTGGCTCAGGTGGGGATATCCCGCGGCCTTCGCCTGCGCCCTGCTCAACTCCCAGCCGATGGGTTTTTACGCTCCCGCACAGATCGTTCGGGACGCGCGCGAGCATGGGGTCGAGGTGCGTGAGGTCGATGTGAATTGCAGCGACTGGGATTGCACCTTGGAGGACGGCGCACTTCGGCTGGGCTTGCGCCAGATCGACGGATTGCAGCGCGACGCGGCGGACCGGCTGGTGGCGCAGCGGTCTTATCGAACCGTCGAGGACCTTCGTACGCGCGGCGGAGTGCCCGTGCATGCGATCCAGCGGCTCGCGGCGGCAGATGCGTTCCGCTCGATGGGCCTCGACCGGCGCGCGGCGCTGTGGGACTCGCGTGCATTGAAGCAGGCTCCGGATCTGCCGCTGTTCACTTACGCGGAGGCTCGCGACGAAGGGGCTGAACACCAGCCAGCCCAGCTGCCCGCGATGCCGCTCAGCGAGCATGTCGTGAACGATTATCAGACGATCCGGCTCAGTCTCAAAGCGCATCCGATGCGCTTCCTGCGCCAACATTATGCCGGGCAGAAGTTCATTGCCGCCGACCAGCTCAAGACCATCCGGGACGGCAGGCGCATGGCGATCGCCGGGCTGGTGCTGATCCGCCAGCGCCCGGGCAGCGCCAAGGGCGTGGTGTTCATCACGCTGGAGGATGAGACCGGGATCGCCAATCTGGTCGTCTGGCCCGACGTGTTCGAGAAACAGCGCAAGATCGTCATGGGGGCTCGGCTGATCGCGGTGCATGGAATCGTCCAACGCGATCCGGACAGCGACGTGATCCACGTCGTCGCTAGGCAGCTTGAAGATCATAGTCACATGCTGCGTCACCTCAGCGACGAAGCCATGCCATCGACCCTCAATCAGGGGGACGCAGCCGGAAGCTGGCGGGCGCCAGCCTCACGCCACCCACGCGACGTCGAGGTCATCCCGAAAAGTCGGGATTTCCATTGACGTGCCGGTCCTGGATACGACTCGCTTTCGGATCCGCAGGGGGCACCAATGGTTGCAGTCCTTCTAGCCGCGCTCGCGCTCCAAGCAACGCAGAGCAATTCACCCTCCATCGAAGGCTATTGGCGAAGCCCCGGCGGCAACAGCATTATGAAGATCGCCCAGTGCGGCGACAGCCCCTGCGGGACGGTCGCCTGGGCGAGCGACAAGGCGAAGAAAGACGCGAGCAAGACGACCAGCCAGCTGGCGGGCTCCCAGCTGTTGACCGGCCTCAAGCAGCGCAAGGACGGAAGCTGGACCGGTAAGCTTTTCATCCCCGACAAGAACATGAGGGTGACGGCGAAAATCCAGCTCGTGGGCGATCAGCAGCTCAGGGTCTCCGGGTGCCTCGCCGGCAAAGCTCTGTGCCACTCCGACCTTTGGACCCGAACGGCCGACCCGTCCGCTGCAAGCAAATGAAGCGGCCCGCAATTTCATCGAGCGGCCACCCGGTGTTCACATCCACTGCGCGACGGCTTGGCGATGCGGATCATGGCTGCCGTCAGTGCCCTTGCCACGCTCATCGGAGCACAGGGCGATCCCGGCATCGAAGGATTGTGGAAGAATCCGATCGGAAGCGCGATCATCGCGATCGGGCCGTGCGGGCATGCACTGTGCGGGAAGGTCGTATGGGCGTCGCAGCGTGGGCGGCGCGAGGCCGCGAAGGGCGCCGCAAACGTCGTCGGAACCACCGTTCTCACC